>JBKJOI010000121.1:0-15215 GCA_046595695.1 Haliangiales bacterium
CGGCCGCGCATCGTGAGCGGCCTGATCACCGGGGTCCACGTGCCCGGCGAGAGTCACTACCGCCTGCTCGCCGCCTTCCTCGACACCGAGCTGCGCGCGGCCATGAGCGCACGGGCCGCCGCGGCGAGCCTCGCGACCCACGAGCTCGGCGACGCCACGCTCATCTTGTAGCAAGTCGCGAATGACCGCCGCGCCGTCGTGATACGGTGACGGGGTGGCCGGTCTCGGCACCAGCGGTACATCGGGGGCCAGCTCGGCGCGCTTCTCGCGCGGCGACATGCTGGGTGAGGGCGGCATGGGCGTGGTGTTCCGCGCCCATGACCACGTCAGGCGCATCGATGTCGCGCTCAAGGCGCTGCGACAGCACGACGGCGTCGGGCTCTTCCAGTTCAAGCACGAGTTCCGCGCACTGGCAGGGATCGTGCACCGCAACCTGGTCACCTTGTACGAGCTCCAGGTCACCGACGACGAGTGGTTCTTCACCATGGAGCTCATCGACGGCGTCTCGTTCCTCGAGCACGTGCGCCCGCACCAGCTCGAGCTCGAGGTGCTGCGGGCGAGCGGCGGCGACGCGGGCGACACGCTGCTGGCGGCCGCCGCGGAGCGGATGCGCGCGGAGCGGATCCGTGCGCCCGACAAATTGCACGCGCTCTACGCCCCCGCGCCGGCCTGAGCTGGCGCATGCGGGTCCGAGCGCAGCAAGGCGCGCCAATGGTCGGCGCTGAAGCTGGCCGGGTGCGTGGTGGCCAGGAAGTCGCCGAGCACGGCGCGGAAGCGTGCCGTGTCGTGGTGGTGCGGGAAGTGGCCCGCGCCGTCGAAGACCTCGAGGCGGCTGCCCGGCATGGCGGCGAGGGCGATGCGTGCGTGCGAATAGGGCACGATGGCGTCGCGCGTGCCCTACCGCTGCACGCGCTTCTCTCCGGTGTTCACCGGGGGTGAATCCCACCCGTGGACGCGAATGAACACACCGACGGTGGAGTGGGTCCCCAGTCGACTTCCGGTTGTGGCCTTCCGGTACCCGGAGACCCGTCGCCTCGTCGCGTGCGAGGAGACCCCCCTGCACGATCCAACGTAATCCACGAGTTGGCACGGGTATGAAACTGACGTACGCGGCGGCACATCCGTTGCTCTAGGGGTTGGCGTGCGCAACTCGAACACCGGCTCTTCTCGGATGATGTCCTGCCGTTCACTCTCGAGCCCGTGGCGCATCGCGCTGTCGGGGTTCGTGCTCGCGCTGCTGCTCGGCGCGTGCACGGGCGACGTCACCGGCGCCGGTCCCGACGAGGACACGATCGCTGCCGCGTGGGCGACTGGCAGCGCGCCGCTGCCCCCGCCGCCCGAGCGCACCGTCGTGGCGGGCGACGTGCTGTTCGTCGTCGGCGATACCAACCTCGACGACGGCGACGCCGACGTGCGCGACCGCCTGGTCGAGCTCGGGTTCCAGGTTACGCTGCGCCGGGCCGCGCAGACCCAGGTCGCCGACGCCGCGTCGCGCGACCTGGTGGTCATCTCGTCGACGATCACGTCCGGCGACCTCGGCAACCGGCTGCGCGACCTGGCCGTGCCGCTGGTGACCTGGGAGTCCTACCTGTACGACGATCTGCGCCTGACCGGTATTGTCGAGGACACCGACTTCGGCGCGCGCGACGGCGAGTGCAAGCTCGACGTCGTCAGTGCCTCGCATCCGATCGCGCAGGCGGCGCACCTGCAGGTCGGCGAGATCAAGGTGGTCCACGGCTCGGCCGAGCTCCGCTTCGGCAAGCCCGGCGCGGCGGCCCAGGTGATCGCTCGCCTGGACGGCTCGTCCAGCAAGGCAGGCGTGTTCGCCTACGACAAGGGCGCGGCGCTGGTCGGCGGCGGCAACGCCGCGGAGCGGCGCGTCGGTCTGTTCGCGTCGGATCACACGGCCAGCCGCTACAGCGCCACGGCGTGGCGCATCTTCGACGCGGCGATCCTGTGGGCCGCCGACGTGACGCTGGGCGCGCCCGCGGGCGACGTCCTGTTCGTCGTCGGCGACGGTGCGCTCGGTGCGGGCGACGCGGCGATTCGCGCGCGCCTGGCCGGCCTCGGCTACTCGGTGGCGCTGCGCCGCGGCGCGCTGGTGCAGGCCGCCGACGCCGCCGGCCGCAAGCTGGTCGTGATCTCGGGCACCGTCGACTCGTCGACGGTGGGCAACCGCCTGCGCGACGTCGCGGTGCCGCTGATCAGCTTCGAGGACGCGCTCTTCGACGACCTGCGCCTGACCGGCACCGTGGAGGGCACCGACTGGGGCGGCGTCACGGGGCAGAAGAAGGTCAACGTGGTGCTGGCGTCGCACCCGATCGCGATCGACGCCGGGCTGAGCGCGGGCCTGGTCAAGGTGGTGACCGGCACCGAGCGCTTCCGCTTCGGTCGCCCGGCAGCGGGCGCGCAGGTCGTGGCCCGCCTCGAGGGCTCGTCGAGCAAGGCGGCGGTGTTCACCTTCGCGGCGGGCGCGGCGCTCACCGGCGGCCAGGCGGCGCCCGCGCGGCGCGTCGGCGCGTTCCTCGACGACCGCACGGCGACCCAGCTCAACACCACCGGCTGGAAGATCTTCGACGCGATGGTGCGCTGGGCGGTCGGCATCGCGCCGCCGCCGGCCGGGCCGCGCGCGCTGCTCATCACCGGCGACCAGGAGCTCGGCGCCGGCGACACGGTGGTGCGCGCGCGCCTGGTCGCGCTCGGCTTCGGCGTCGAGGTCTGGCGTCAGTCGCAGCTCGGCACCCTGAACACCGCCGGCGCGCGCGTCATCGTGATCAGCGAGTCGGTGGACTCCGCGGTCGTGGGCACGCGCTTCACCGCCACGGCGGTGCCGGTGGTCTGCGGCGAGGCCGGGCTCTTCGACGAGCTGGGCATGACCAGCGCCGCCGATGCCGGCGCCGAGGGCGGCGAGACCGCGATCACCATCGTGAACCCGGCGCACCCGCTGGCCGGCGGCCTCACCGGCACGCCCACGGTGTCGTCGAGCACCGACATGACCTGGGGCCGCCCGGCCGCGTCCGCGGTGGTCGCGGCGCGCATCGTCGGCTCGGGCACGCGCGCGGCCATCTTCGGCTACGAGCCGGGCGCGGTCATGACCGTCGGGGTCGCCCCCGCGCGCCGCGTCGGTCACTTCGTCTTCCGCGCCGACACGCTGAACGCGAACGGCCGCGCCTCGTTCGACGCCGCGGTCACCTGGGCCGCGGGCCCCGCCGGCCCGGTTTGCACGCCCACGGCCGAGCAGTGCAACGGCCTCGACGACGACTGCGATGGCGTGATCGACGACGGCGTGAAGACGACCTTCTACCGCGACGGCGACGGCGACGGCTTCGGCACCACCCAGTCGACCGCGACCGCGTGCGTGGTGCCCGCTGGCTTCGTGGCGGCCTTCGGCGACTGCGACGACACGAACGCCGCGCGCAAGCCGGGCGCGCCCGAGCTGTGCAACGACCTCGACGACGACTGCGACGGCCTGGCCGACGACGGCGTGGCCACGCAGACCTACTACCGCGACGCCGACGCCGACGGCTTCGGCGCGGCCGCGAGCGCCGTGGTCGACTGCGCGCAACCCACGGGCTACGTGGTCGCCGCCGGCGACTGCGACGACCTGAACCCGGCGCGCCGGCCCGGCGCCACCGAGGTCTGCAACCTGGTCGACGACGACTGCGACGCGCAGACCGACGAGGGCGTGAAGACGACCTTCTACCGCGACGGCGACGGCGACGGCTTCGGCGCCGCGGCGCCGACCAGCCAGGCGTGCACGGCGCCAGCGGGCTTCGCTGCGCTGACCGGCGACTGCGACGACACGAACGCGGCGCGCAAGCCGGGCGCGGTCGAGGTCTGCAACGACCTCGACGACGACTGCGACGGCCTCGCCGACGAGGGCGTGGCCACGCACACCTACTTCCGCGACCAGGACGCCGACGGCTACGGCGTCAGCACCAGCACCGTGATCGACTGCGCCAAGCCGGCCGGCTACGCGACCGTGGCGGGCGACTGCGACGACAGCCTGGCGACGCGCCACCCGAACGCGCCCGAGCTGTGCAACTCGCTCGACGACGACTGCGACGGCGCCGTGGACGAGTCGCCGGTGGGCGCGCCGAAGTGGTTCGCCGACGTCGACGCCGACGGCTTCGGTAACCCCGGCAACACGCAGGTGAAGTGCACCGCGCCGACCACCGGCGGCATCGGCTGGGTCGAGGTCGGCGGCGACTGCAACGACGTCGAGGACGACATCTACCCGGGCGCGCCCGAGCAGTGCGACGGCGTCGACCAGGACTGCGACGCCATCATCGACGCCGACGCGGTCTGGTACCTCGACTTCGACGCCGACGGCTTCGGTGACGACGCCACGGTGATCGCGACCGGCTGCCCGATGCCGTCGCAGCCGCCCGCGGTCTCGAACCGTGGCGGGGACTGCAACGACGGTGACGACCACGTGCGCCCGGGCGCGCCCGAGACCTGCAACGGCGACGACGACGACTGCGACGGCTTCAGCGACGAGGACGCGATCGACGCGGTCGAGTACTACGTCGACGCCGACGCCGACGGCTACGGCAACGCTGCCGAGCCGCGCATGGAGTGCACGCAGCCCGCCGGCACGGTCGTGAACGACGACGACTGCGACGACGCGCGCGCCAACGTCAGCCCGGGCGACCCCGAGCTGCCCGGCAACGGCCGCGACGACGACTGCGACGGCTCGGTCGACGAGCCGTAGGCCGCAGGGCCCGGGTTGCCGCGCGTGGCATTCGGTGCCAACGTTGGAACGGTGCTGCGCGGCGACGTCCAGAAGGGGTTCGAGCCGGTCCGTGACGAGCTCGAGCGTCAGCTGAGCCGCTCCGCGGGTGGGGCGGCGGTCGCCGTCTACTACCAGGGCCGACCGGTGGTCGATCTCTGGGGCGGCGTGAGCGACGAGCAGGGCAGCCCCTGGCAGCGCGACACGATGTGCGTCTGCTACTCGACGACCAAGGGGGTCATCTCGACGGCGCTGCACGTGCTCGCCGATCGCGGGCTCGTCGACTACGACGCGCCGGTGGCGCGCTACTGGCCCGAGTTTGCCCAGGCGGGCAAGCAGGCCATCACGGTGCGCGACGTGCTCAGCCACCGCGCCGGGCTGTTCAACATCCGCGATCTCATCGACGACGCACGCCGCATGCTCGACTGGGAGCACATGGTGGGCGCGCTGGCGGCGGCCACGCCCGTGATCGTTCCCGCGGGCGCGACCGCCTACCACGCGCTGACCTATGGCTACCTGGTGGGTGAGATCATCCGGCGCGTCTCGGGGCGCTCGCTGCAGCAGTTCCTGGACGAGGAGCTGGCCGGGCCGCTCGGCCTGGACGGCTGCTACATCGGCACGCCCGCCGCCGAGCTGCACCGCGCCGCCCGGCTCATCGGCGCGGTCGCGCGCCGCCCGGCCGACGCGCGCCACGCCCTCAAGCAGAGCCCGGCGCGCCGGCGCCAGGCGTGGATGTTCCAGACCATCCAGACCATGCTGCGCACGTTCGGCCATCCGGTCGACTTCGACCGCGCCGCCTCGGCGCTCACGCCGCGCGGGATCTCCGGCCTCGACTTCTCGTCGAACGAGGTGCTGTCGGCGTGCATCCCGGCCGCCAATGGCCTGTTCACCGCGCGCGCGCTGGCGCGCCTGTACGCGGCGCTCGCGGGCGGCGGTGAGCTGGACGGCGTGCGCCTCTTGTCCCCGGGCACGGTCGCGCGCGCGACCGAGGTGCAGTCGCAGGGCTACGACCAGATCACCGTGTTCAAGATGTACTGGCGCCTGGGCTACCACCGCGTGGGCAGCCTGCGCGGCGGGCCGCGCCACGGCTTCGGTCATTTCGGCTGGGGCGGCTCGGGCGCGTGGGCCGACCCCACCCGCAACCTGTCGATGGCCTTCGTGGTCAACACCGGCTCGGGCACGCCCATCGGCGATCTGCGCATCCTCCGGCTGAACACCCTGGCACTCGAGTGCGCGCGCAAGGTGCACGAGGCGCGCCCCGGGGCGCGTCCGCAGGGCTGGCGGCCGCGCCTGGTGCAGCGCCTCCGCCGCGCCTGAAGCGGCGGGTCGAGAGGGCAATCGTGAGGGTCATGACGCGACTCTGCGACGTCGCGGCGAGCGCGACCATGCGGGGCTTGCGGTGGTAACCGGAAGGAGCGGGCGGCGGGGTTAGTACTCGGGCGCGGGCGCGAGCGGCGTGCGGCTGCCGTCGTCCTCGCGGGCGATCTCGTGGGCCGACGCGTAGACGGTGCTGCCGTCGTCGCAGACGATGACGTAGGTCTTGAGGTGGGACTCGCGCCGGATGTCGCTGATGAAGCCAGGCTGGCTGCTGCTCGCCTTGAGGACGACGACGCGGGTGCCGCTCGGGGCCAGGCGGATCTGCTCCACCTTCGAGGGCGCCGCTTTGGTAGGTCTCATGCGGCCAGCCTCGCCCGGCCCGGGGAGGCCGTAAAGGACAATCTACGGGTGCATGACGATGTAGGAGATCGAGTCGGCGAAGACCTTGATCGTGGCATCCTGCAGGACGCCGGCCGAGACCGATGCCTTGACCGTGACCTCGGTGGGGATCGGGCCCTTGCTCTGCTGGACCGGCACGTTCACGACGATGCCGCCGCCAGCGGCCGCATCCGACAGCGCTCCCAGGTCGGCGACCTTGGTGTCGTCGTCGCCACCCTCGACCGTGACCTCGGGCATGCTCACGCCGAACTGCTGGCAGTCCTCGGCGCGCAGGCCGATGAGGCCGTCGCCGGGCTGGATGGTCACGTTGCTCAGGAAGCCGTCGATCATCGAGAGCAGGGCCGGGCTCAAGGTGATGAGCTCGCTGCCCGTCGAGCTGGCGCGCAGCGGGTCGGCGAAGAACAGGTAGACCGAGAGCTGGCCGTCCTTGCTGATCTCGACGTAGCCGTGGAACGGTTCGCTGTTGGTCGTGATGACCAGCGACACGTTGCCCGACGCGTCGGTCGTACCTTCCTGAACGATCGTGTCGCCGGCGAACGTGCGCGCGTTGACCGTGGCGCCGACCAGCGGCGCGAGCGCCATGCCCTCCACCTGCTGCGCGTGGGCCGAGATGGTGATCGTCGCCGGCACCGGGGTGGTGTCAGGGGGATCGTCCGCGCACGTCAGGTCGGCCGGTCGGGCATCGGCCGGCGGCGTGGCGTCGATCGGCGGCGGCGGCGCGTCGGGCACGCCGGCGTCGATCGGGACCACCACGCCGACGTCGGGCTGAGCCGTGGCGTCGTCGTCGCCGCATCCTGGCAGGAGCGGCAGCACCGAGGTGAGGGCGAGGAGGGAGAGCGCGCGTCCGGCATTCATCATGGCGCGCACGGTACGCCACGCCGACACGCCTGAAAAGGCGGTCTTACCAGGGTGCCCCGAGGTCCTGCCAACGGTCACCCGATGTCAGAAGGTGGGTAAGTCCGGTACCATGGGCGGGCGTCCACGATGGCGGTGGCCCCCGACAACCTTCCGTTTCCTGCCGGCGATCGCTTCGAGCTGATCGCCCTGCGCGGTAGCGGTGGCATGGGCGTCGTCTACGAGGTGCTCGACCGGCAGCGCCAGGTGCGAGTGGCGCTCAAGGCAGTCAGGCACGCGGGCGCGCGCCAGCTCCTGCGCCTGAAGAACGAGTTCCGCGCGCTGCGTGACCTGAGCCATCCGAACCTCATCCGGCTGGGCGAGCTCTTCGAGGACGAAGGAAAATGGTTCTTCACGATGGAGCTCGTCGACGGCGTCGACTTCCGCGAGTGGACCCGGCCGGTGGGCGCGCTCGCCGTGGCCGCCGCGGGCACCGGGACGACCACCATCCAGGCGCTCGAGGCGCCGCAGCACGTGGGCCGGCGCGACGAGCTGGGCACCGACGACACGCGCGCGATGCCGCTGCGGCCCGCGCCGAACCGGCCGCTCACCGCGGTGGACGTGCTGGCGCGCTCATCGCGCGTGGCGCAGGCGCCCGGCTTCGACGAGGCGCGGCTGCGCAGCGCGCTGCGCCAGCTGGCCGCGGGCGTGGCCGCGCTGCACCGTGCCGGCATGGTGCACCGTGACATCAAGCCGTCCAACGTGCTGGTCGAGGCCGACGGGCGCCTGGTCCTGCTCGACTTCGGCGTGGTCGCCGAGCTGCGCGAGCGCCCCGACGAGGGCAACGAACGCGAGGTCGTGGGCACCTGGGCGTACATGCCCTCGGAGCAGGCAGCGGGGCGCGATCCCAGCCCGGCGGCCGACTGGTACTCCGTGGGCGTCATGCTCTTCGAGGCGCTCACCGGCGAGCTGCCGTTCTCGGCCGACGAGGCTGGGCTGCACCTCAAGGCCGCGCTCGAGGCACCGTCGCCGAGCGCGCTCACCCTGGGCGTGCCCGCCGATCTGGAGACCGCGTGCGTGCGCCTGCTCGCGCGCGAGCCGGCGGCGCGGCCCACCGGCGACCAGGTGCTCGCGCTGCTGGGCTTGGAAGCCGGCACGGCGGGCGGCGGCGCGGCGTACGAGGGGCGCGAGCCGCCCGCGCTGCCTTACGTCGGGCGCGGCGCCGAGCTGTCGATGCTGCGCGGCGCCTACGAGCGCAGCCGGGCGGGCGAGCCGGGCGTGGTGCTGGTCTGCGGCGAGTCGGGCATGGGCAAGTCGGCGCTGGTGGCGCGCTTCCTCGACGAGCTGGCCGACGCCGAGCAGCCGCCGCTGGTGCTCGAGGCGCGCTGCGACGCGCGCGAGATCGTGCCCTACAACGCGTTCGACGGCATCGTGGACCGGCTGGCGCGCACGCTCACGCGCATGGCGCCCGAGCAGGTGGCGGCGCTGGTCCCGCCCGGCGCCGACGCGCTCCTGCGCGTGTTCCCGGTGCTCGCCGGCGTCGAGGCGCTCGAGGGCGCGACCCGCACCGGCCGGCGCACCTCCGACGAGCGCGGCGCGGCGTTCACGGCGCTCGCGGAGCTGCTGCGCCGGCTGGCCGCGCTGCGCCCGCTCGTGCTCACCATCGACGACGTCCACTGGGCCGACGCCGACAGCCGCGCGCTGTTCACCGAGCTCATGAACGGCCGGCAGGCGCCGCCGCTCCTGCTCGTGGCCACGGCGCGCGGGCTGCCCGGCGACCCGCCGCCCGCGGCGCTCGGCGAGGTGCGCACACCGGTGCAGCTGGTCCAGCTCGCGCCGCTCGAGCCCGCCGACGCCGAGCGCCTGGCGCGGGCGGCGTTCGCCTCGCTGCCGCCGGGCAGCACGCTCGATCCGAGCGCGATCGCGCGCGAGGCCGCGGGCCACCCCATGTTCGTCACCGAGCTGGCGCGCTTCACCTCGGGCAGCGGCGAGGACGGTCACCCGCTCCTGCTCGACGAGGTGCTGTGGCGGCGCATCGAGGCGCTCGACGTGGGCGGCCGCCGCCTGCTCGAGCTGGTCTGCTTGGCCGCCGCGCCGCTGTCGCGCACCGCCGCGGCGGCCGCCGCCGGCATCGCGCCCGCCGAGCTGAGCGAGCAGCTCGCCGAGCTGGCGCGCGCGCGTCTCCTGCGCGTGCTCGGCGGCCGCGACCTCGACGCCATCGAGCCGTACCACGACCGCGTGCGCGAGGCGGTGGCCGCGCGCCTCGACGAGCACGAGCGGAAAGGCCTGCACCGGCGCCTGGCGCGCGTGCTCGACACCCGCAGCGCTGCGCCCGAGCTGCTCGCCTACCACCTGATCGGCGCCGGCGACCACACGCGCGCAGCCAGCATGGCGCTGCTGGCGTCGCGGCGCGCGCAGGCCGCGCTCGCCTTCGAGCGCGCCGCGGAGTGGCTGACCACCGCGCTGTCGCTGGCCCCGCCCGAGCCCACCGAGCGGCGCGCGCTGCTGGCCGAGCTGGGCGAGCTGCTCGTCCGCGCCGGCCGCCCCGAGGAGGCGGCCGACACCTTCACCACCGCCGCCGCGACCGGCCATCCCGACGACGACGAGCGGCGCGAGCTGCGCCGGCGCGCCGCGGCCTCGTACATCAACGGCGGCTACCTCGAGAAGGGCATGGCGGCCATCCACGAGCTGCTCGAAGAGGTCGACCTGCACGCGCCGGCGAGCGCGGCGGGCGCGATCGTCGGCGTCCTCTTCAACCAGGCGCGCCTGGCGCTGTCGCCGCTCACCTGGACGCCGCGCCGCGAAGAGGACGTGCCGCGCGCCACGCTGGCGCGCCTGGACGTCTGCTGGTCGACGGCCATGGGTCTGTCGCTGGTCGACTCGCTGCGCGGCGCGCTGTTCGCGACGCGGCTGCCGCTCATGTGCCTCGCGGCCGGCGAGCCGCACCGTATCGCGCGCTCGCTCGCCGGCGCCGCCACCGCCGCGGCGGGGCTGGGCCGCGTGGCCGCGTGCCGGCGCTTCGGCGACGCGGCGCGCCAGGCCGCCGTGGCCGCCGACTCGCCGCTCGTGCGCGGGCACCTGGCGATCGCCGAGCTCGGTCGCCTGTTCTACCTGGAGAACGACTGGCCCGCGGCCTTCGCGTGCTCGGAGCAGGCGGCGCGCGACTGGCTCGACGCCGGCCAGGGCCGCGGCTGGGAGCTCGACGTGCTCACCCAGCACACGCTGTGGTCGATGATGACGCTCGGCCACGTGGGCGAGCTGTGCCGGCGCGTGCCCGCCGAGATCCGCGCCGCCCGGCGCGGCGGCAACCGCTTCCTCGAGGTCGGGCTGCGCACCTTCTTCCCCATCGTGCACCTCGCCGAGGCCGACGACCCGGCGGGCGCGCGCGCCGACGTGGACGAGGCGCTCGCGTCGTGGACGCACGGCCAGCACGAGGTCGGCAACCAGTTCTTCTTCGCGCAGAAGGGGCGCTCGGCGATCACCTGCTACGCCGGTGACATCTTGGCTCACGCCGAGTCGCTCGAGACCGACTGGCAACGCTGCTGGCGCTCGCTCCTGGTGCAGGTGCCGATGATCCGCATGGAGGTCGCGATGTGGCGCGGCCAGCTGGCGCTCGCGCGGGCGGTGCGGGCGCGCCAGCGCGGCGACGCGGCGGGCGTGCGCCGGCTCCTCGATGTGTCGCGCCGCTGGGCGGCGCGTGTGCGCAAGGTAGGTCTTCCCATCTGCGTCAGCGCCGAGCTGCAGGTGATGGCCGGTGTTTACCGCGTCGACGGCCGCGACGCCGACGCGGCCGCGGCGCTGCGCCAGCTGCTCGAGAACCCGATCTTCCAGCACATGAGCTCGGGCATGGCGGCCGTGCGCTGGCACCTGGGTACGTTGCTCGGCGGCAGTGAAGGCGAGGCGCTGCGCCGGGTTGCGAGCGCGTGGTACGCGAGCCAGGGCGCCGTGCGCCCGGATCGCATGGCGGCGTCGATGCTGCCCGGCTGCGAGCTCGCCGGCTGAGATCGGCTGCAGGGACGCCGCCGAGCGTCCCCGACGCGCCGATCGTGCGACCCGGACCTCCCTGCAGAAACCCGCAGAACCTGCCTGCGGCACATCCAGCTCGCGCAGGCGCCGCACTTCACCCGGCGCGTGGACGAGGCGCCGTGGAGCGCGTCCGCCGTCAGCGCGCGTGCGCTGCCAGCCAGGCACTCGCCGCCCGGTAGCGCGCGCTCGACCGCTCGCCGGCGGCCGCGAACACATCCTGGCTCGCGCGCGCGAGCTGCAGCGCGCCGGCGCGGTTCTGCCCGGTGTCCCACAGCGCCTGCGCGAGCGCGAAGTGGGTGCGCGCGAGCTCGGCGGGATCGCCGCCGCCGGCGCCGCGCAAGCTGCTGGCGCGCTCCAGCAGCGGCAGCGCGCGCGCGGGCTTGCCCTCGCCGAGCCACGCCTCGCCCAGGCAGGTGAGGTGGTAGGCCAGGTTGGGGCTGTCGGCGGGCACGGTCGGCTCCTCGAGCGCCTGGGCGCGGGCGCAGTACGTGCGTGCGGTCGCCCAGCGGGCGCGCGCGAGCGCGACGTCGCCCAGGTTGTCGAGCGCGAACGCGAGCGTGGCGTCGTCGGGGCCGTAGGCGGTCTCCCAGATGGCGAGCGCACGCGTGAAGGCGCTCTCGGCCTCGTCGAGCCGTCCGCGGTCGAGGTGCACGACCCCGAGGTTGTTCAGCGACGTGCCGACGTCGGCGTGCGTGGGCCCCAGGGCCAGCTCGCGCACCGCCAGGCCTTGCGCGTAGTAGGCCATCGCCTCGTCGAGGCGGCCCTCGTGGTAGAGCACGACGCCCAGGTTGTCGAGCGTGTCGGCGACGTGGGGATGGTCGGGGCCGAGCAGCTTGCGCCGCAGCGCCAGCGCGCGCTCGTGCACCGGCTGCGCGAGCGCGTAGTCGCCGTGGTCGGTCAGGATCGCGCCGAGCAGGACCAGGTCGCCGATCACGTCGGGGTGCTCGCCGCCGTGCAGCTCGTCGTGGAGGGCGAGCGCTGCCTCCGCCAGCTTGCGCGCGTCCTCGAAGCGGCCGCGCCGCCACTCGAGACGCGCCAGGTTGATCAGCAGATCGGCACGGTGCTGCGGCTGGTGCCCGGCGCGCGCGATGGCGAGCTCGGCGCCGCGGCGCTGCGCCAGCGCGTCCTCGGGGCGCTCCTGGTCGTGGCCGATGAGATCGATCAGGGCGATCCAGATCTCCGCCGCGAGCGCATCGGCGTGGGCGTCGGCGGCGGCGGCCAGCGCGGCCCAGAAGTGCGCCTCGGCGTGCTCGGCGGCAGCGGGCACCGAGGCCTCGGCGGGCCCGCGCACGTGCAGCAGCTCGGCCTTCGCCGGGGCGTAGTCGAGCTGCGCGCCGTCCCCGAGCGCCTCGAGCAGGGCCAGCGAGCCGGCGGCGTCGCCGGCCTGCAGGCGCGCGCGCGCCTCGTCGATCACGTGGCGGGCCGCGTCGATGCGCGCGCGCGCCGCGGGATCCTCGGGCAGCGGCGCGGCCGCGCGCAGCGTCACCGCGTCGGCGCATGGCTCGAGCCGTGGCAGCGCGTAGGCAGCCTCGACGGCGTGCGTGACCACGGTGAGCGAGTCGGCGTGCGCGAACGTGCCGGTGAGCGCACGCAGGCTGCCCAGGCGGCGGTCGAGGCAGGCGGTGCGTAGATCGAGCAGCGCCTCCGACTGGTGGCCGAGCACGCGCGTCGCCCGGCACGCCTCGGTGTGCATGCTCACCCAGCCCGCGGTGTAGTCGGCCAGCACGCGCTCGGCAGCCACGTAGGCCTCCTCGCCGAGCGGGCCGGCCGCGGCCACGAACGCCTGGCGCACACGCGTCCGGGTGGCGGCGTCCCAGGCGCCGGCCAGGCGATCCTCGGCGCCGCGGCAGAGCGCGGGCGCCCCGCCGTCTCGGCCGGCGAGCGCGAACACCATCGCGACGACGAAGCCGACCGCGGCGAGCGCGACCGTGGCGCGCCGCCAGCGCAGCCAGGGGTCGCGGCCCAGCTCGGCGAGCAGCGCGTCCATGCTCGGGAAGCGCGCCTCGGGGTCAGGCGCCAGCGCGCGCACCAGCAGGCGGCGCAGCCGCGCGGGCACGTTCGAGCCCTCGGGCGCCTGATCGATCTCGCCGGCGCACACGCGTTGCTTGTACTCGTGACGCGGCCCGCGCTCGAACGGGTGCAGGCCATAGAGCGCCTCGTGGAGCACCACGGCGAAGCCGAACTGATCGCTCCTCTCGGTCGCGGGCTGACGCTGCAGCTGCTCGGGCGACATGTACGCGGGCGTGCCGAGCAGCGAGCCGGCCACGGTGATGGGCTGGTGGAGCAGCGAGGTGGTCGGGGTCGCCAGCGCCGCGTCGAGCGCGGCCGGCGTCGACATGCTGCCGACACCCAGCTCGGGGTCGTTGTCGTCGCCGGTGTCGCCGGTGTCGCTGCCGCTGCCGCTGCCGCCGTCGCCGCTGCCGCCGTCGCCGCTGCCGGTGTCCTCGAGCGACGGGGTGCGCGTCGCGCGCGCCAGCCCGAAGTCGAGCACGCGCACCCGTCCGTCGTCGCCGACGATCACGTTGGTCGGCTTGAAGTCGCGGTGCACCAGCCCCGCGGCGTGCGCGGCGGCGAGCCCACGTCCGGCGGCGAGCATGACGTCGATGATCTCGCGGCGGGTCCGCTTGGTGGTCGCGAGCCAGTGGCCGAGCGTGCGGCCGGGCGCCAGGTCCATGGCGATGAAGACGTCCTTGCCGAAGACGCCGACGTCGTGCACGCCGATCACGTTCTCGTGGGACAGCCGCGCCAGCGCCTGCGCCTCGCGCAGGAAGCGCGGCTCGCGGTTGTCGCCTGCGCTGGACGAGCCGGACGCCGCCTCGAGCACCTTGAGCGCGATGCGCCGGTCGAGATCAGGGTCGTAGGCCGCGTACACCGTGCCCATGCCGCCGCGGCCCAGCTCGTCGACGATCACATAGCGGCCGACCACCGTCCCGCGGGTGAGCCGGGGCCCGGACGTGGTCGTGCGTCGGCGCCTCCGGGGCACCGCAGGCGGGGCGGTCGGGCCGCCGAGCGGCACCTGCTCGACGACCGTCTCGGTGGTCACGCCAGGCGGGTGTTCACGTTCGCGTGGAGGGCTCAAGACTCGTTCAAGGGGCATCATAGCACTCCGCCTGGGCTAGACTCCGCGCGCGCATGCCCGAGACCGCGACCATGATCATCGGACCCGCAGTCGCGCTGGTCGCGGCCGCAAGCGCCGGCGGTCTCGACCTGGCGGCCTGGCTGGGCGCGCAGGGCTTCGATCCGGCGCAGCTCGGCGATCGCGACGCGCGCATGCCGGTGGCGCTGCAGCACCGCATGTGGGCGCACGCGCTGGAGCGGCTCGGTGACGACCTGCCGGTGCGCGCGGTGGAGATGCACAGCGTCGACACCTGGGGCGTCGTGGGCTGCCTGGCGCTGACCAGCCCGGACGTCGGCACCAGCCTCGAGCGTGCGCTGCGCTACTACCGGGCGATCACGCCGGTGCACGCCTGGACGCTCGACGTCGAGGGCGCGCGCGCCCGCCTCCGCTTCACGGCGCGTTCGCACGCGGCGGCGGCGACGGAGGGCTCGGGGGCCTCGGCGCCCGGGCAGCGAGGCGTCGCGGAGTCGGCGCTCGCCGGCATGGTGCACATGTTTCGCGAGGTCAGCGGCCGGCAGCTCGCGCCGCTGGCGGTGCGCTTCGTCCACGCGCGGCCGCGCCGACCCGAGGCGCTGGAGGCGTTCTTCCGCGCGCCGATCGCGTGGGGTGCACCCGGCCACGAGCTCGACTTCGCCAGCGCCTGGCTGGCGTTGCCGACGGTGAAGGCGCACCCATCGCTGGCGGCGTACTTCGAGCAGCAGGCGGCCGAGCTGGTCGCGCGCTTCAGGTCGAGCGCGAGCGTGGCCGAGGCCGCGCGCGCCGAGCTGGCCCGGCGCATGCGCGGCGCGC
>JBKJOI010000253.1:0-12841 GCA_046595695.1 Haliangiales bacterium
CGGCTACTGCGCGCGATGAGCAGCAACCGACAGATCGCGCGCTTTCCTAAGCAATTGAGTGCCGGGGGCGGGCATCGAACCCACACGCCCCTTGCGGGACCCAGGATTTTAAGTCCTGTGCGTCTGCCAGTTCCGCCACCCCGGCATGGTGAGCGCGGGCCTATCGTATCAACGATTCACGGCCGCATCTGATCACCGGCCGCTGACGATCCGGTTCCCGTCGTTCAGGTGCTGCTCGCCGGCCTGGAGCAGGATGGTGATCGCCTGCGCGCGGTTGACGAACTTCGAACCGTTCCGGCTGTCGACCGGCAGCTTGAATCGCGCCGCAACCTCGAGGTTGGGCCCTTTCAGGACAATCTGGTTGGTGCCCTCTTCGCGGTCCATGGCGTGAAAGCGCAGGAAGTAGCGATAGCCGTCCGCGGCCTCCGCGTACGACTTGAGCGCTTCGACTTCCTGCTTGCCGATGGTCCGCTCGCGTAACGCGTTGATCTCGGCGTCGAACTGCTTGAGGCGCTCGCGCGCCTGCGCCCCGGGCGCCCCGCGGCTCGCCTGCATCTCGGACTGCAGCGCGTTCCCGGCCTTGTAGACCGCATCGAATTTCTTCCGATCGACGCCGCCGCAGGCGGCGACGAAGGCGCAGGCCGCGGCCAGCGCGATCAGGCGTGTCATGGCTCCCATTCGGATCACAAATCCCTCGTCTGCCATTGTACGGTGGGGGTGCCGCCGAGGTAGCTGGAACGGTCCAGCCCGGCCCTTTACTTGCACCTAACGCGTATGCCGGCCCGAGATCCGCCGGCGGCGGAACGCGGTTACCAAGGGAGCGTCGCGCCATGGCGCAAGTACTGACGTTGGCGGCCATCCTCGCGCTCGTGGGCTGGCTGGGGTGGTCGTATGCCGGCTCAACCGGACACGAGCAGGCGATCGAGCGGCATCCGTCCGAGCGGCGCGTCTACAAGGCGTCGGCGCAGGATTTCCTGCACGGCGCCGCCGACCTGACGTTCGGGGTGGTCATCCTCGGCCTCGGGTTTTTCATGCTGATGTGGGTGATCGCGACAGCCTAGCGAGAGCACGTAGCCTAGTGCACCGTCGTCGACGGCGCGACCGGCGGCGCCATCACCCGCGTGATCATCGCCTCGAGCCGCGCCTTGTCGATGTCGAACGGCCCCGCGATCGCCGCGCCGAGCGTGATCTCGATCGCAATGACCACGCCCCCCTCGTCGTAGGTGTTGACGATCCAGCTCAGGCCGCGCAGCGCGATCGTCCGCGGCTCCTCCCCCGGCTGCTTGAGCTGCGCCATCACGCGCAGCATTCCCTCGAGCACGGCGCGCACGTCCTCGTCGGTCCAGGCCGACGGTTCGCGCGACAGCCCGTCGATCGTTTTCGTGGTGGCGTGTTCGGTACCCCGGAGCCAGATGTCGACGGACACGGTCATGCGGTGATCCCCAGTTCCTGTTCGAGCGCGTCGACGGTCGTGACCGGCTGCCGACAGGTGAAATCGCGGCACACGTAGGCCGCGGTGATGCCGGCGAGCGGCTGCATGCCCGCGAGAAACGGCAGGCTGCCGGCCAGCCCGCGCTGCGCCTCCGGCGAGACGCGCAGCTGGATCGCGAACGGCAGATAGCGCATCGCGACGGCGCGGTCGAGGGCGTCCCCGCCCTCTCCTTCCGCGATCACGATCTGCTGCACGCCGGCGATGTGGGTCGAGAGTGCCGCCGCCATCATCGGCACGCCGCGCCCCATCTGCTCGAGCCGCGTCGCGAACAGCTTCAGCGTCCGCTCGATCCGGGCGTCCCACTGCGGGTCGGTCACCAGGTGTGACAACGCCAGCAGGTTGAGCACCGACACCGAGCTCGCCGTCGGCTCGGCGCCGTCGTAGTCCTCTTTCATGCGCAGCAGGACGCTGGGATCGTGGCCGGTCGTGCTGAACCAGCCGCCCGCCTCCTCGTCCCAGAACAGCTCGTCCTGCCGGCGCTGCAGCGCGATCGCCCACTCCAGCCACATCGGCTGCGGGTCGGCCTGGAACAGCTCGAGCAGGCCGTAGATCAGGTAGGCGTAGTCTTCCGCGTAGCCGTCGATCTCGGCGTGGCCCCCGCGGTAGCGGCGCAGCAGCACGCCCGACTGCGCGTTCCACATCCGCTCGCGGACGAACGCCGCCGCGCGGCGGGCCGCGTCGAGATACGGCACCCCGGCCTCGCGGCCGTCGGCGCCGAGGCCGCGCAGCGCGCGCGCCATGCGCGCGAACGCCGCGATCATCAGGCCGTTCCACGCCGCCAGAATCTTGTCGTCGCGCTCGGGCCGCGGCCGGCCGAGCCGCTCCTTGAACATCTTCAGCCGCGTCTGGTGCAGGATGTCGACGACCTCATCGGGTGACGTCCCGGTGTCCCTCGCGATCTCGTCGATCGAGCGGGCGACGAACAGCAGGTTCTTGCCGGCGAACTCCTGCTGCGGATCCTGCGGCGCGTTCCCCTCCGGTTCGATCCCGAACCGCAGCTTGACGATCCGGGCGTGGTCGCCCAGCAGCGCGTCCACCTCGGCGGCGCGCCACAGGTAGAAGGCGCCTTCCTTTTTGTGAGGCACGCCGGGTCCGGAAGGACCCGGCCTACTCTCATCTGGGACGTCCTCCGGCGGGATGCTGTCGGCGTCCTCGGCCGAGTAGAACCCACCGCCCTCGTCGGTCATCTCGCGCATCACGTAGAGCAGCGTGTCCTCGGCCACTTCGGCGTAGAACGGATCGCCGGAGAGCTGCGCCGCCTCGACGAAGGCGAGCACCAGCTGCGCCTGATCGTAGAGCATCTTCTCGAAGTGCGGCACGTGCCAGAAGCGGTCCACCGAGTAGCGATGGAAGCCGCCGGCGAGGTGGTCGTACATGCCGCCGTCGGCCATCGCGCGCAGCGTCTTGACCACCATCTCGAGGTGCTTGTTCTCCTTGCTGCGCACCCAGGTGCGCATGAGCAGCGCGAGCGTGACCGGGCGTGGGAACTTGGGCGCCTGGCCGAAGCCGCCGTAGCGCTCGTCGTAGACGCGCGCGAACACGCGCGCTCCGTCGGCGAGCGCGGACTCGTCGAGCTCGACGCCGGCGCGCGGCTGGGTGCCGATCTCACGCAGCCGCTCGAGCACCTGCTCGCCGGAGGCGACCACGTCGGCGCGCTTGTCGCGCCAGGTACGCGAGATCGACTGCAGCACGGTCGGGAAACCCGGGCGGCCGTAGGCGTCGCGCGGCGGGTAGTAGGTGCCGCCGTAGAAGGGCTTGAGCTCCGGCGTGAGCCACACCGACATGGGCCAGCCGCCGCCACCGGTGGTCGCCTGCACGAACGACATGTAGACGCGGTCGACGTCGGGGCGCTCCTCACGGTCGACCTTGATGTTCACGAACAGGTCGTTCATGAGCGCGGCGACCTCGGGGCTCTCGAACGACTCGCGCTCCATCACGTGGCACCAGTGGCAGGTGGAATAGCCGATGGACAGGAAGATGGGCTTGTCCTCGGCGCGTGCGCGCGCGAACGCCTCGTCGCCCCACGGGTACCAGTCGACGGGGTTGTTGGCGTGCTGGAGCAGGTAGGGCGATTTCTCCTGGCCGAGACGATTCACGGGGCTGCTTCTCCTGGGACGGATGATCCCGAGCGGGTGAGGGCGCCGAGCTGACGCACGGTCAGCGGCACCGCCGTGAGCTTGCCATCCGCGCGAGTCAGGCGCACGCCGATCACGCGGTGCGTGGCGCCCACTGTCAGACGAGGAAGCGTGATCATGCTCAGCCGCTTGCCGGCGCAGGTCACGAGAGACGGCCTCGATCGCCGGGTGCGGCTCGGAGGCGCGCAGCAGGCACAGGTGCAGCGTGCCGCTCGCGCGCGCGAGCACGCGGAACGTCGCGTCGTCGACGGGCACGAGCGCGTCGAGCGCCGCAGCCGAGCGCGAGGTTGGGCGCCTTGGCGGCCGGCCGATCGGCGAGGCCGTCGGCCGCCCGCGCGACCGGCGTGGGCAGTCAGGTCGACGGCGGTGCTGGCGCCGCGCGGCCCAGCAGCGCCGCCTGTCGGCCGGCGAGCTCGCTGACGAAGGGGCGGCGTGCCTCGTCGGTCTTGGTGAGCTCGGCGACCTCGAACGGTTAGCTCAGCGGCCGAGCCAGTATCGCACCGGGCCGACGTCGGTGTGCACGAACCCGCTCTCGGGATAGAATCCGACGCCGCCCAGGCGCAGCCGCTGCGCCCAGTCGCGCAGCGTGGTGGTGGCCACGCCGGGCAGGCGGAAGTCGACGGCGTGGCCGTAGGTGTGCTGGCTGTCGCGCGCGACCTCGCGGCCCTTCTTGCGCAGCTGCAAGTTGTACTTGGGCGCGCGGTAGCCGCTCACGACGTAGATCATCGGGACCTTGAAGTGCAGCGCCGCGTCGACGAGCACACCGATGAGGCGCAGGTCGAAGGCGGGTGGTGGCTGGTTGGTGAAGTGGCAGCGGAAGAACCCGTTGGCGGTGCGCTGATCGAGGGTGGCGCCCTTCCTGGCGTCGAGGGCGAGCCATTCGAGCGTGCGCGCGTTCCACAGGTTGATGAGCGGCTCGGCCGGCTTGCCCACGCGGCCGCGCAGCTTCTTGTCGAGCCGCGCGCGCGCCGCGGGGTTGGCGGCGGCGGGGGCGGCCGCGGGCTTGTCTGGCGCGCCCCGGGCCTCGGCGCGCGCGACATGGGCGACCTGGGCGCTCGTCGCGGTGAGGACGACGACGGCGAGCAGCGCCGCCGCGCGCCGGATCACTTCGGCGCCTTGCGCTTGATCTGGACGACGCCCTCGTTCATCGCTCCCGAGCGGTAGCCGACCAGATCGAGCGTCACGTAGGTGAAGCCGAGCGACTTGGCGGCGGCGACGATGCGGTCGCGGATCTCTGGCTCGAGCGCGCGCGCCATGTCGGCGGGATCGATCTCGAGGCGCGCGATGCTGTCGTGGAAGCGCACGCGCAGCTGGCGGAAGCCCAGGCGGCGCAGCTCGTCCTCGAGGCCGTCGACGCGCGCGAGCCGCTCGGTCGTGATCTCGGTGCCGTAGGGGAAGCGCGACGACAGGCACGCGAGCTGCGGCTTGTCCCAGGTGCGCAGGCCCAGGTGGCGCGACAGCGCGCGCACGTCGGGCTTGCTGAGCCGCGCGTCGACCATGGGGTGCGCGGCGCCGTGCTCGTTGGCGGCGGCCAGGCCGGGGCGGTGGTCGCCGAGATCGTCGAGGTTGGTGCCCAGCAGCACGGCGCCCAGGCCGCGCTCGGCGGCGAGCGGCGCCGCGACCTCGAGCAGCTCCGACTTGCACATGTAGCAGCGGTCGGTCGGGTTCTGCGCGAAGCCGGGCCGCTCGAGCTCGTGCGAGTCGCGCAAGAGGAAGCGGTCGCCCAGGCCCAGCTCGGCGGCCAGCGCCACCGCGTCGTCGCGCTCGGAGCGCGCCAGCGTCGGCGAGACCACGGTGAGCGCCCAGCAGGCGTCGCCCAGCTCGTCGCGCGCCACCTTGAGCAGGAACGTCGAGTCGACGCCGCCCGAGAAACAGACCAGCACCGAGCCGTGCTGCCTGACCGCGGCGCGCAGGTGCGCGAGGCGCTCGGCGAGCTCGGGAGACAGGGCGGCGGAGGAGGCGGGTGCGGAGGTCAGGTCTTGGACGGTCGAGGGCACGGCACTACAAGCTGTAACGCGGGAGGGAGGGCGAGGCAACCGCGCGATTCCGCGCGGGGGAGGTCGGGGCGCGGACGGGCGCGCGGGGCGCGGGCGGGCGCGCGGGGCGCGGATCAGGGGCTGACCTTGAAGTTGGGGCCGAACCAGGAGTTGGGGTTGTTGTTGAAGGGCGTGTTGCAGAACGCCAGCTGCTCGCTGCCGTTGGCCGCCACGTTGCTGTTGTAGGTGAGGAGCGGCGAGACCTTCAGATTGCTCACCTGGTACGCGACGCCGTCGACCGCGGTGGTCCGGTACGCGACCGCGACATAGGTGGTGTTGGCGGTCAGCGTGCCGGGCGTGGCGAGCGGCACGTAGCGGAAGGCGCCGTCGAGCGCCGCCTCGGTGCCCGCCGGGAGGGTCGCGCTGACGATCAGCTGCTGCGAGCCCACGTCGTAGATGCCGACCGCGTGCGCCTCGCCCAGGCCGTTGCCGCCCTGGTCGAAGAAGCCGAGGTCGGTGACGGTGAGGTTCGTGGCGCCCACGGTGAAGCGGAAGCCGGTGAGGTCGTCGGCGAAGTGATCGATGAAGGGATTGGTGAACGACACGATCGCGGGGCCGGAGCCGCCGAGGGCGGCATCCGGCACGATCTGCGCGTCGGGCGGAGTCGTCGTCGCGTCGGCCGGCGGAGTCGTCGTCGCGTCGGGCGGCGGAGTCGTCGCGTCGGGCGTGCCTGCATCGGGGTCCGCCTGAGCGTCCGGCACGCCCGCGGCGTCGGGCTCTACCGGCGCGACCGTGGCGTCGGGTTGCAGCGCCGGGTCGTCGGTGCACGCGGCCAGCGAGGAGGTCAGGAGGACAGCTAGCGCAAGGAGAGCGGGTCGAAGAAGCATGATGAACCGGCGTTCTTCAACAAACGTGCCATCAGCATCGAGCTCGAAGCTTCGCGTACTTGCGCGGGCTCTGGCGGCATCGACCTCGCTGCGGGAGGCGGAGCGAGCAGGTTGTGGTGTCGCCGCGGTGTCGCTCGCAGGAGGTGGTGTGGCGAACTGTGTCGATCGGACCGAGGCCGGCGGGGCGGAGCGCTGGGCGAACGCTAGGCGCCGATGGCGAGCTTGACGAAATCGGCCTCGGTCAGGATGCCGACGAGCCGGTCACCATCGAGGACGGGCAGGCAGCCGATCTTGAGCTCGAACATGATCGCGGCGGCCGTCGCCAGCGGGGCGTCGGCGGTCGTTGTCACGAGCTTGGTGGCCATGACCTCGTCGGCGCGCAGGTGCGCGAGCACCTGCTGCCGGGCGGCGCCGTCGAAGCCGAGCGCGCGGGCGAGCGCGCCGCGGAACAGATCACGCTGGCTCACCAGGCCGATGAGCTTGCCCTGCGCGTCGACGACCGGCATGTGCCGGATGCGCCCGAGGGTCATGATCTTGTCGGCGAGCGAGAGCGTCTCCTCCGCTGCAAGAGTCACGACGTCCTGGGTCATCAGATCGCGAACCTTCGGGGCGCTGGTGCTCATGTCCGCCCAATTAACACCGATCCGACGCGCTCTGGCAACGGGCGTGGAGCGCGCCATGGCATCGGCCAGGCGCGGTGCGCGTGAAGGATCCGCGTACCATCCTGGGCGCACATGCGGCCGGCACGTTCGATGGCGCTCCTCTTCATCCTGGGCCTGGGTGTGCCTCTGCGGCCGAGCCATCGCTGTCGGCGAGGTTCTCAGGTGACTGTCTCCCGTCTGTGACCGGAGCTACAGCTCGGGCCTGGGTCGCCGCTGACGCGATCCTGGTGGGTCGCATCGTGGCGAGCGCCGGGTCCCCCGAGAGGGTCCTGCTACTCAGGTGGCACGGATCCACGGCGGACACCGTCCGGCGGCCCCTCGTGGTATCCGGCCGAGTGCGTGGGGGGCCGGATGCTCGTGTCACCTGTGTTCCCGGGACCGAGGTTGTCGGCTTCGCGACCATGGACAGCATCACCCCCGTGGACAACACGTGCGGAAGGAACCTCGATCTCCGGGAGCTCGAGTACGTGCGTGGGCTGCGGCAAGCCTCGACAGAGGCCCGGACAGCAGAGGTCTTGCGGCTCCTGGGTACGCGCGAGCTCCACGACGTTGGTCTCGCACTTCTCCTGAGCGGGCCCGAGGGTCGGCGGCCAGACGGCCTGGATGCCGAGCTACGGAGCCGGCTGTGCTCGAGGCTTGCGGAATGCACCGATCTCGAGCAATGGACCGCGACCCTGCAGACGGTGACCTCGCTCGAGCAGGTGGGCTCGGTGCCTTGCATCGCCGGGCTCCTCTCGGCGTTTCAGTGCAAGCGAACGGTGTTCGTGGCCCGGGCGTACGAGGCCCTGTGGCTGGCGCGAGCACAGGGCAGATCAGCAAGCGATCCTTTCTGGGCGCCCGAAGCGTGCTCGGACCGACAGAAGGTTCGATGTGACCTCGACTACGCGCTCGAGAACCGGGACGCGGTCACGCGATCGGCGACGCAGTGGATGGAGTCTCGGCGCGCCGCCGAATAGCGAAGAACGCAGCCATGAGCCTGGAGGTAGCCGCGCCCGCGGAAGCTTCGCCCGGGCCCCGTGGTATCTCTTGGCGATGATCCGCGGGGCGGTGCTCGAGGCGCTGGCAGGCGCCGCCCTCGCGGGCGAGGACGACGACGCGGCGCTGCGCCGGCTGCGCGTGGACCCGGTGCTGATGCCGCTGGCGCGCAAGCGGCTACAGCGCGCGACCTTCGACGCGATGCTGGTGGCGCCGCGCTCGCAGGGCGCTGACCTGTGCCGCCGCGCCTACCTCGGCCTCGCCGGCCAGCCGCCCGTCGAGCACGCCGAGCCCGAGGACGTGACCGCGCACTTCGAGGCGGTGTATCGCTCCGCGGGCGCGCCGCCGCGCGTGACCTATGTCGCGTCCGCAGCGGTGGCGCTCGCGGGTGTGGCGATCGTCGCGCTCCTGGCGTTCGCGCTGTGGCGCGCCGCACACCCGCGCCCGAAGGACGCCTGGCATCGGCCGGCGCCGCCGCCGAGCGGTGCGTTCGCCTCGGGTGGCGTGCCCGTGCGCGTGGCGCCCGAGGCCGCGGAGATCTTCCAGCGCAAGCTCGTCGATCACCTGCTGCTCGTCGACGAGCTGTCGGCGACCGCGGCGAACGGCAATCCCGATGGCACCGCGGCGGAACGCGCGCGCGTCGATGCTTCGGCCGCCGCGATGGTGAAGGACTGCTCGCGTGCGCTCCCGGTGCCGGTGTGCGCGCGGCTGGCGACGCTGCTCGCGGCCGCCGCCGAGGTCTCCGAGCACGGCGGCCCGGCGGCGCAGAACGCGTACCTCGAGGCGGTCGGTGGCCTCGACGACGAGCTCGCGGCGGCGGGGCTCGCGCTCTACGTCGATGGTGACGTGATCACGTACGGCGACGGTCGTCGCTTCGTGGTCGTGTACTCGTTCGTGGTCGAGGCGGTGCACGTCTACCGGACCGCGGGCGGCGGTGGCGGTGTCGCCGGCCGCAACGTGCGCGCGCTGTGGCTGCGCCGGCTGGACAAGCTGAACTTCGAGCACGCGGCCGCGGGTTTCGTTCGTCCGAACCTGCGCGAGGCGATCGTGCTCCTCGATCAGACCGAGGAGCAGCTGATCCGCACGATCCTGCCCGTGCTGGTCGAGGGCGCGAGCTTCTCGCTCGCGGGCGGCGCGGGCGGCGCGGGCGGCGCGGGCGGCGACGCGGACGGACGCGACTTCGAGGGTCGCGGGGCGCTCGAGCTCCAGGCCGGCACGGTGATCCGGCGCGAGCTGGGCGCCGCGCTCGGCGCCGCGGCCGCGGCGAGCGTCACCCGGCTCGGCGATCGGCTGGCGCGGCGTGGCCGCTCGCTCGACCGAGTGGCCGAGCGGCTCGACCAGCGCGGCCTGCTGTTCGCGCGGCCTGCGGGGCTGCGTCTGCCCGAGGGCTGGCGCGCGGACCTGGCCGAGGTCGTGCCCGCGGACGAGCTCGAGGAGCTGTCCGTGCTCGACGTCGAGCTGGCGAGCGAGGCAGCGGCCGTGGCGTTCGCGCTGGCGCGCGCGCTGCTCGCGACGTCGATCGAGGGCCACGAGGTCCAGCACCGGCTCGACTACGCGGCGGGCGGCCGGCGCATGCCCGCCGAGATGGAGGCGCTGGTCGGCCCCGCGCAGGTGGCCGGTGAGGAGCGTCGTGGCGCGGCCGCGGCGCGCGACGAGATGTCGGCGTACCTGTCCGAGCTGGCGCACAGCCGCCACCTGGTCGGCACGAACCTCGTGCTGCTCGCGCGCTTCGTCCTCGATCGCGATCACTGGGGCGGCGCCGAGTGCCACGCCGCCCTGGTGATCCTCGCCGGGCTGGCGCGCGAGCTCGGCCTGCCCGCCGAGCCGCTCCTCGGCGGCCGTCGCGTCGACCGAGCAGCGGTCGCGCGCACCGTCAGCGCGCTGCTCGCGCAGCCTCCGGCCGACCTCTCCGCAGCCTCCGGCCGCCTCTGGGCCCACCTCTACGGCGAGCCGCTCGCGCATCCCACGCCCGCCTAGGCTAGAACTGGCCCATTTCCGCAGGGTGCCCCATTTCCGCTGGGGACACTCTCCGTCTTCTAGCATATTGAAACTAAAGACGAATTCAGGGCATGTGCGCAATTATCACATTCCGATAGGGGGGCGTACCGGGGCCCACGCAGCTATCGGAATGTGATGATTGCGCACATGCCCTGAAACAGCGAACAACTCCGCATGGTTGGAACGTGGAGAGTGTCCCCGAGTTGGAACGTGGAGAGTGTTTCCGCGTCAGTCGAGGCGGCCGACGTAGAGGTCGTCGATCACGAAGCAGGCGTTGTCTTCCTCGTGCTCGTTGGTCTCGAGGAGGAGGGTGAAGCCGGTGCGTCCGAGGTCGGCGATGGTGCCCTCGGCGCGGAAGAGGATCCATTCGTCGGTCACGGGGCTGAGCATGTCGCCGGGGTGATCGCGCAGCGGCAGCGGCCCGCCCCGCTCGCGCAGGACGGCCGAGACGTACGAGGGCGGGAGGTCGCTCGCGCTTCCCGACGCGCGCACGTAGCCGTAGGCGCGGAACGGCGTGCCGGGCGGAAGCTGGCCGAGCGCACCATTATAGAGGTCGCGGTACGCGCTGAAGTAGCCGGGGCGGCCCGTCGGATCCTTGCAGATGCGCAGCGCCTGCGCGCCGCCGTGCGGGTCGGACGTGGTCAGCGCGGCGCTCGCCAGATAGGGCACCCAGTCGTCCTCGCCCCGCTCGAAGCCGGGATCGGCGAGCAGGTTGGGCGGCCACGCCGCGTCGGCCGGCGGGTCCGCGTCGGCGACCGGCGCGGCGGCGTCGACGCCATCAGCGAGGTCCGAGTCGGCGTCGTTGCCGGCGTCTGTGTCATCGTCGGTGCCCTCGGCCGAGACGAGGCAGCGCGAGTCAATGCACGACTGACCGGCTGGACAATCGCTGGAGAGGCTGCAGGCGAAGCTCGAGCCGACGTAGTCGACCTCGAGTCGGCAGGCAACGAGGGACATGCACGCCGTCAGCCACACACACAGAGGAAAGATTCCGCGCACCACGGCTCATTATATCCCGCGCGAAACCATCCATACATCGCATTCAACATGGCATTCGAGTGGCGAAGCTCAGCGCTTCTCGACGTCGATCAGCCAGGCGCCGTCGGCACCAAGGGTCACGGCGATGACGGTCTGTCCCCATTCCCGCAGGCTGCGCGGCACATTGCGCGCCGCGGGCTCGTGGTCCACGACGATGCGGAGCCGCGCTCCGGCGGGAAGCTCCTCGAGCCGCAGCTTGGTGCGCACGAAGGTGAACGGACAGACCTCACCGCGCAGGTCGAGCTCGTCGGCCGGGTCGAGCTCGGGACCCGCCATCACCACACCACGGTGACGTCAGCGGCGAAAATCTGCTCGAGCAGCGCGTCGTCGTCACTCGCGCGGCTCGGCTCGCCCGCGCTGCTACCGCCGAGCTCCACGATCTCTGCGGCTGCGTCTTCGTTCGCCGCAGCCGCCGCGGCCGGCACCTGCTCGCCCGGGCGCACTAGGTGCAGCACCCGGCGCCGGGTCACGACCAGACCTCGACGGCGTCGGCGTCGTGCACGATGGCCATCGACGCGTCGATGTCGTGGCCGAGCGCCGCGAGTGCGCCCAGGCTGCGCGCGACGCGCGCGTCGCCCTCGGGCAGCGGGCGCACGCGGATCACGCTCACGCGGTCGCCGCGCAAGGTCAGCCCGAGCGCCGCGCGCAGCGCCTCGGCGGCGCGATCCGCGTTGCTGGTCTTGATCACGACCGCGATGCGCTTGCTTCTGGATGCCTGCACGTCGTTGCTCATGTGAAAGCCACCACTTTATCCGCCCGATGCACGATGGCCGCGTGGTCGTCCTGACTGCCGACGAGCACACCGCTAGCGACCACCACCCCATACGCCCCCGCGTTCGTGGCACATACCACGACATCGCAGCCCTCGTCGACCAGCGCCGCGGCGCGCGCGTCGCTCGCCCACGGCGCCGCGGCGTCCATCAGGAACAGCGCGACCTCGACGCCGCGCGCGCGCGCCGCGTGCGCGAGCCGCACCGCCCTCTCCAGGTCGCCACGCTCCGGCGCGGTGGAAACGATGATGCCCAACCGTTTCCCGATCAGGTCAGCGGGGCGTCGAGGTTCCATCGCGCAATCTCGACGAAGCCGCCGCTGCCCTCGTCCCAGGCGAACAGAGCCGCCTCGACCACGCGCTCGGCGTCGAGGCCGACGATCAGCTGCTGCACCGGCAGCATCGGGCCGTCGCCCCAGGGATCCGTGGCGACGCGGCGATCGGTGTCGGAGAAGTAGGCGCGCCCGTTGGGGTGCGAGTGGTAGATCACGCGCGGCGGCTCGGCACCGTCCAGCTCGCGCGACAGCGCCAGCAGATCGTCGCCCGCGATCACGTACGCGGTCTCGGTGGTGCGACCCGAGATGGTGCCCTGGCCGCTGGCGTTGGCGTCGGGGTCGTAGGCGTTCTTGCAGCGGCGCACGCGCGTGACCGCGCCGTCCGCGCGCGGCCCGGCCAGCCAGCCGCAGCACTCGGCGGGGAACTCGGCGCGCGCGTGCGCGTAGACCTCGGCCAGCACGTCGGCGGGAATACGCAGCGGCGCGGGCGGCGCGGGCGGCGCGCCCGGCGTCTCAGCAGACATATGGCGCCTCTCCAGATAACGGCGTCTCAGCAGACATATGGCGCCTCTCCAGATAACGGCGTCTCAGCAGACATATGGCGCCTCTCCAGATAACGGCGTCTCACCAGACATAT
>JBKJOI010000262.1:0-21630 GCA_046595695.1 Haliangiales bacterium
CGCTGGCGGCGGGCACGCGCACGGTGCCCTCGACGCGGATCTTGCCGAAGTGCACGCGCGGCCCCGGATCGACGGTCACGCGCACGATCGCGGTGCGCCGCGCGGGCTCGTCGATGACGATGTGGCCGGCGACCACGGCGAACCGGTAGCCGCGCGCGACCAGGTGGGTGCGCAGGCGCTCCTTGCCCTCCTCGTAGCGGGCGTGGACGAAGACCTCGCCGACCGTGACGCCCAGGCCTGACGCGAGCGCCTGATGGTCGAGGCCGGCGGGGTCGGCGCCGGGCGCGGGTAAGACGCTGACCGCGGTCACGCGGGTAGGCTCGCCCTCGTCGATGATCAGGTACAGGTCGACCTGCGTGTCGCCGACCCGGGTGACGCTCCGGCGCACGACCTGCGCCGAGAAGAAGCCGTGGCGCTCGTAGTAGCGGACGATGCGGCGCACGTCGACGTCGAGCTCGTCGGGGTCGTAGGGCAGGGCGTGCTTGCGCGGCCAGCCGGACTCGGGGCGTGAGCCGAGCCCGGCGAGCAGCTCCTCGTCGGGGAAGTGGTGGTTGCCGGCCAGGTGGACCGCGCGGATCGTGCGCACCGGCCGGCCGGCGGCGTCGCGCGGCAGCGCGGCGGTCGCGCAGGCGGCGAGCGCGACGGCGCAGGTAGCTCCGAGGAGGAGCGCATGGGCCACCCTGGCGTGCTGCGTGGCCATCTCCGCGGACAGTACGTCAGCGCCGACAGACGGACCGTGATGGATCAGCGCTCGCGGAGCGCGCGGGCCAGCTCTTCGCGGATGATCGTCGCCAGGTCGCCGGGGGCCGCGCCCGAGGCCGTGCCGGGCTTACCCGCGCCGCCGCGACCGGGCGCGATCACCTGCACGTTCGCGTCGGGCGAGGGCGCGCAGGCAACCACCGGACGGGGCGAGGCCGCGGCGACCGGCGCGCTCGCCGCGCTTGCCGCGCCCGCGCTCGCCGCGCTTGCCGCGCCCGCGCCGCGCGCTTCCGGGCCGAGGCCGGCCTTGCGGCGCGCCTCGAGCAGGCCCGGGATCGCCTGGGCGGGCAGGGGCTTCACGCCGCCGACGCGCTCGGCCTCGAGCGCGATGCGGGCGAGGTGCTCGACCAGCTCGACGCGCAGGTATGCCTGCTCGACGCTCTCGCCCCAGGCGAGCACGCCGTGGTTGGCCAGCAGCACCGCGTCGAACCCGGCCAGGAAGGGCGCGAGCGCCGCGCACGCGTCCTTGCCTGGCATCGCGAACGGCACCGTGGGAATCGTGGGCCCGAGCGAGATCACCGCCTCGGCGATGAACGGCTGCTCGAGCAGGCGCGAGCCGGCGCACGCCAGCGCCGTCGCCGCGGGCGGGTGCGCGTGCACGACCGCGCGCGCGTCGGGGCGGCGCGCGTAGATGGTGACGTGCAGGCCGATCTCGCCGAACGGCCGGGACGTGCCGGCGACGCGCTCGCCGGCGTCGTCGACGACCAGCAGCGTATCGAGGCTGACCGCGGCCTTCGAGGTCGCGGTCGGCGTGGCCAGGATGCGGCCCGGGCCCACGCGCGCGCTCACGTTGCCGTCGTGGTTGGCGACCCAGCCGCGCGCGTGCAGCCGGCGCGCGAAGTCGAGCACCTGATCGCGGAGCTGGCGCTCGTTCACCGGTCGGCGCTCACGATCAGGCGCTCGCGAGCTCGACGTGATCGACGATGCCGACGATCACCGAGCGGATCGGCGCCTTGGGGTTCCTGAGCAGCTGGCGCACGCCGTTGCCCTCTTGCATGACCAGCACGACGTCGCCGGGGCCCGCCTGGGCGAGATCGACGGCGATGAACGAGTCACCGACGTCGCGCTGGCCCTCGTCGAGCGGCTGCACGATCATGAGCTTGTGCCCATGGAACGCGGGGTGCTTGACGGTGGCGACGATGTTGCCTTTGACGCGGCAGAGCTTCACGGCGGGGAAACTCTAGGGGCTTGTGTTCACGTTGTCCACGATGCCGACGATCGCGGCATCGACGGGCACGAAGCTCGGCTCGAGCGCCAGCGCGGCCTCGCGCGAGCCAACCAGGTAGACCAGGTCGTGGTGTCCGGCCTGGCGCGTCGCATCGACGGCCACCTGCGGCTCACCCGACTTGTTGAGCCGGTCTCCCAGCGGCTCGACGAGGAGTAACTTGGAACCTTCGAGGCCCGGATACTTCTTCGAGGCCACCACCGTCCCGATCACACGCCCCAAATACATGGTTCGCGGCTCCTTCCCCCTGAGAAAGTCCAGCGACGGCCGGGTTCGCACAACACCCGACGGAGATGGGACGCTAACACATTCTGACGTAGTGAGGGTAATCAGCACTACGAGAGAAAAAGGCGACGAAGCGGGAGCGTGGACGTGACGGCGAGCTGAACGACGACTACCCGGCGCCGATGCCCAGCTTCGCACGAACCGTCAGAAACCGCGGTTCCGTGGCCAGGCGGACCAGATGCCCCGCCCGCGCCGCGCCGCCGACCATGCGCACCGCGGCGCGCACGTCGCCGCTCACGATGAGCCCGGCGCGATCCGCGGCGCGCTCGCAGGCGGCGCGGTAGGCCCCAGGATCCAGCTTGAGCAGCGAGGCCTTCTGCAGCGCCGGCTCGATGCGCAGGCGCGCCTTGAGCGTGAGCGCCTTGCGTAGCCGCTCGGCCTCGGCGTCGGCCTCCTCGGGCGTGACGCCCTCGGGGCAGAACTCGGGGCGGCCGCCGTAGGCACGCACCAGGCCCGCGACCAGGCGCGAGAACGCCGCCCGCGGCAGGCCCACCGCAGGCACGCGCTCGGGACGCGCCAGCTCGACGGCGCGGCCGAGCACGAAGCGCAGCTCGGTGGGCGAGAGCGCCTCACCGACGCTGGTGGCGGCGCGATCGGGGCGGTAAAGCAGCACGCGCGGGCCGAGCAGCACCAGCGGCGGCGACGCGCAGGCGAGCGAGACGTCGGGCGCGGCGGGCGCCGCGGTGACCCACAGGACGGTCGCGGGCGCGGCGAGCGCGCGCGCCACCTGCGGGTAGATCGCGGCGGCATCGCCCTGCGCCGCGGGCGGCACGCGCTCGGCGGCGGCCGACTCGAGCGCGCGGGTCGGATCCGGCCAGAGCACGGGCGCGGCCTCCCAGACCGCGGCGAGCGCCTCGGTGAGCGGCCAGTCCTCGGCATCGACGATCAGCGCGCTGCGGTCGGCCTCGTCGATGGCGCCGACGTACGACTGATCCACGGCCATCGGGCGCACCGGGTGGCGCGCGAGCCAGTCCTTGTCGGCGTCGCCGAGCGGCTGGCCGAGCGCGGCGGCCAGCTCGAGCACCACACGCCCACCGTCCTCGTCGACGGGCCCGGCGGTGGTCTCGAATGCGAGCGCGCGGCCGAGCGCAAGCACCTCCTCGGGCTTCTGATCGGCGTAGACCAGCGCGCGCAGGTGGCCGCGGATGTCCTCGCGACGGTCGGCCTCGCCGACCGCGAGCAGCTCGACCAGCGCGCGTCGTGCCTCGAGCGAGGCGTCCGATTCGGTCTCGGGCGTGGCGTGCAGGGTGATCGCCTTTTCGTAGGCCTGGACCGCGCCGCGCGGGTCGCCGCGGCCGCGGCGCGCGTCGCCCAGGCGGCGCCACAGCTCGGCTCGGCGCGGCGCGTGCTCCGGCGCGGGTGGCGGCAGGGTACCCAGCGCGCGGCCCAGGAGGGAGGCGGCGCCGTCGGGATCGTCGGCCTCGAGCGCGAGCTGGCTGGCGGTCCAGATGGCCTGCTCGTCGAGCGGATCGGCCTCGAGCGCGCGCTCGGCGCACAGCCGCGCGCGCGCCGGATCGCGCGCCGCCAGGTAGCACTCGGCGGCCTCGCGCAGCCGGCCGGCGCGTGTGGACGCGTCGGTGCCGAAGCTGGCCATGAGCTCGCAGGTGAGGCCGGCGCGCAGGAACTCGCCGATCGCCATCTGGCACTCGCGCAGCTTCTCCAGCAGCGGCAGGTGACGCTGCTCGAGCGGCGCGGCGGCGGTCACCGCGGCCTCGAAGCACTGGCGGGCGCGCGCGCGATCGTCGAGCGCGCGCAGCGCCAGGTCGCCGAGGGCCTCGAAGAGGCGCAGCCGCTCCGCGTGATCCGGGGTCGCGGCCGCCTGGCGCTCGAGCAGATCGGCGGCGCGCTCGACGTTGCCGCGCTCGATCTCGATCTCGGCGAGCGCGTGCAGGGACTGGGTGTGCTCGGGCTTGAGCACGAGCGCCTTCTCGTAGTGAGCCTGCGCGCGCTCGGGGCGCAGCGAGCGGATCTCGGCCAGCGCTGCGTGGTACAGGCCATCGGCGACCTCGGCGGCGCGGGTCGGCGCCTCGGGGTGATCGCCCAGGCTGCCCAGGTGCAGCGCGGCCTCGCGCCAGCGGCGCGCCCGGTAGCGGTTCTCGCCGAGCGCGAGCTTGATGAGCAGATCGTTTCTGTGCAGCTTGTCGGCCTCGAGCAGGAGCTGGTAGGCCTCGTCGTCGCGGCCGAGCTTCTCGCAGGCCTCGGCGAGCCGGCGCTCGAGCTCGGCGCGCAGCGCCGCGGGCGTGGCGGAGAGCACCGGCAGGGCCTCGCGCAGGAAGGCCTCGAGCTCGGCGAAGTTACCCGCGCTCAGGTACAGATCGGCGAGCGCGATCACCGCCGGCACATGGTCGGGCTTGGCGCGCAGCGCCTCGTCCAGGTGACGCGAGGCAGCCGCCGGCACGCCCGCGCGCAGGGACAGCGCGGCCAGCTCGGTCCGCACGCGCGCGTGCTCCTCGGCGGGCAGGTCCTCGGTGAGCCGGCCCTCGAGCAGGCCGACCGCAAGATCGAGATCGCCGCCACCCGCGGCCAGCGCCGCGAGCGCCCAGGTGGCCTCGGGGTTGGCGGGCTCGACCTCGAGCACCTGCGCGAAGGCGGCGCGGGCGCCCTCGGCGTCGCCGACCTTGTCGCGTAGCGTGGTGCCGGCCTCGATGAGCGCCGCGACCCGCTCACCGCGGTCGACGGCGGCGCCGGCCTCGCGCAGGCGTGCCTGGGCGTAGGCGCGCGGATCCGCGCCGCCGCGGGCGAGGCGCGCCAGCGCCGCGAGCGCCGAGGGATGATCGGGGACGCGCGTGAGCACCTTCTCGAGCACGCGCCGGGCGCCCTCGCGATCGTCGAGCTGCTCGGCGCGCAGCGTGGCCAGCCGCAGGAGCAGCGCGGCGACGTCGCCGGGCGCGGCGCCCTCGGCCTCGAGCGTGGCCACGCGGCCCTCGAGCACCGCGGCGGCCTCGCGCGCGCGCCCCGACTTGGACAGCGCGATGACCATGTCCTCGGCGAGCGAGGCGTCGTTGGGCGTGATGGTGCGTGCGTGGCGCAGGCAGGCGACCGCCTCGTCGGGTTGGTTGAGCCACTCGAGCAGGATCTGGGCGCGCCGGCGCAGCAGGCCCGCGCGCGCGGGCGGATCGGTGGCCAGGGTGGCGCGGCGGCGCAGCACCTCGGCGAGATCGGCCCAGCGGCCGACCGCCTCGAGCAGCTGGCCCTGCGCCTCGAGCGCCGAGGCGTCGTCGGGCCAGCCGGTGACCAGGTGCTCGTAGGCCTCGATGGCGCGCTCGGGCAGCTCGAGCTCGTGCTGGTAGATCTCGGCGACCCGGCGACGCGCCTCGCGCGCGCGATCCGTGCCGTCGACCAGCTCGGCGAGCCGCGACAGCGCCTCGACCACCTTGGCCCAGCGGCCGACCTTGGTGTACAGCGTGGCCAGCGCGTCGAGCGTGTCGGGCGCGTCGTGGAGCAGCTCGCGCAGGCGCTCGAGCGCGGTGATGGCCTCGTAGGGCTTGCCCAGCTTCTCGTCGTAGATCGCGGCCAGCTTGACCAGGAAGGCGGGGCGCTCGGGCTCGGGCGCGGCCGAGCCGAGGCGCGGATCGGTGCGCTCCTCGAGCACGGCGGCGAGGTCGACCCAGCGGCTCTGCGCCTCGAGCAGGTTCTCCAGCTCGGTGCGCGCGCGCGCGTCGTCGGGGCGCATGCCCAGGACGCGCCGGAGCACGGTCTCGGCCTCGAGCGGCGCGTCGTGGCGGCCGTGCACGCTGGCGACCTCGAAGAGCAGGGACGCCGCCGTGTCGGCGGAGCTCGCGCGGTCGGCGGCCTCATCGTAGAGGACGACCAGGCGCGGCCAGGCCTGGTGATCCTCGGCGAGCCGGCCGAGGCGCTGGCGGGTCTCGGGATCCTCGGGCGCGATGAGCAGCGCGCGCGCCAGCGCATCGAAGGCACGATCGATGTCGGCGGCGCCGCGCTCCCAGATCTCGGAGGCGCGGAACAGGTTGGCCAGGCGCTCCTTGGTGTCGCCCGAGGGCACCGCCTCGACGGCGGCGGCCAGCTCCTCCCAGGGCGTCTCGTACTTGCGATCGGGGGCGAGCGAGCGCGGCAAGGCGGCGAGCGCCGCGACCGCGAGATCGACCGCGCGCGGGCCGGCCGGACGCGCGGCGGGCCGGGCGACCGGCGCCGGCTTGGGCTTGGCGTGGATGCCGGGCAGGCGGGGCGGCGTGAGCGACCCGCCGGGGAGCGGTGCGGTGCGGCGGCCCGGGGCGGGCGGCTCGCCCGGCCGGCGCGGCTCGCCGGCCGATAGCTCGGCGGGCGGCGAGGGCGGCGGCCGGCCGGCGCCGCTCGACAGCGCCTGGATGAGGTCCTCGGTCTTGAGCTCGATGGTCGAGTCGGTGCGCGCCGGCTTCTGCGCCTGCACGACCGGGATACCATCCACCGGCGTCGCGCCCGGACCGCCCATCAGATCGGCCAGATCGCCGAGCTCGAGCGGGATGGTCGCGTCGCCGCGCAGCTTCACCCGCTGCGACTCGATGATGAGATCCGAGACCGAGATCTCCTGCGTATGCTCGCGGCGCGGCTTCGAGCTCTCGATGAACATGGCGACGCCGGCGGGTGCCGCGGTGTCGGGCATGGGCGGCGGCGTGGCGCGCCGGTTGCGTTCACCGGGCGGCGCCGCCGAGACCGGCGCGGGTCCGGGCTCGGGCGTCGCCTGCTTCTCGCCCTCGCGGTAGCTTCCGATCACGCGCGCGAGCCGCCACAGGTTGGCGGTGACGTCGGGATCCTCGGGCGCGAGTGTCATGGCGCGCAGCCAGGCGCGGAAGGCACGGGTGCGCTCGCCGACCTTCTCCTCGATCAGCACCGCGGTGCGGCGCGCGATCGCGAGCCGCGCGCCCGGATCGGGCGCCCGGGCCAGGAGCGCCGCCTCGACGGCGAGCGCGTCGTCCCAGCGCCGTGCCTTCTCGGCCAGGCGCAGGATGCCGTCGCGGGTGGCCTCGCGCTCGGGCGCGAGCGCGAACGCGGCCATCAGCTCGTCGAGCGCGCCCTTGGCGTCGGCGAGACGCTCCTCGCGGACGCGCGCGCGCTTGTCGTGGAGCGCCACGCGCGCGTCGGTGCCGGCGCGGCGCGCCAGCGCGGTCGCGTAGATCTCGAGCAGCGCCTGCCAGGGCGCCGGGCCCGGGCCGGCCTCGCCGGCGACGCGCTCGGCCTCGGCGACCAGCGTGTCGTCCTCGGGCATCGCGGCCACCGCGGCGGCGAGCACGGTGAGCGCGCGGTCGCGGTCGCCCAGGCGGCGCTCGACGATCGCGGCCAGCTCGCGGCCGGCGGCCACGCGCAGGGGCGGGGTCGTGGCGCGCTCGCGCTCGCCCTCCCAGACCTCGGCCAGCTCGTTCCACAGCCCGTGCGTCTCGGCGGCGCGGCGCAGCTCGGTCAGCGTGGCGTCGTCGGGCGCGTGCTCGTGGGCGCGCCGGAACCAGGCGAACGCCGCCTTGGGATCGGCGAGCTTCTCGGCGACCGCGTGGGCGATGCGCAGGTAGAGCGTGCGCCGCTCGCGGCCCTCGGGGGCGTGCTCGGCGAGCCGCTCGAGCGCGCGCACGTGGCGCGCCCAGTCGCCCACGCGCGCGTAGAGCTCGCTCGCCGCCTGCAGCGCCTCGGGGTGGCCGGGCTCGAGCGAGAGCACGCGCTCGAACGCCTGCAGCGCGCGGCGCGCGTCGTGCAGTCGGTCGCGGCAGAGCAGGCCGATCTCGAGGCCGCGCGCCACCTTCACCAGCGGGTGCTCGGCCAGGTAGAGCTCGCGCTCGGCGACGCGCACCGCGGCCTGGAAGTCGCCGCGCGCCTCGTAGAGCCGGCGCAGCGTCGAGTGCGCGTCCTGGTGGCGCGGGTCGATGTCCTTGATGAGCGCCTCGAGGGCGAGGGCCGCGTCCTTGGGGCTGGCGAGCTTTTCCTCCAGGATGCGCGCGCGCTCGAAGGCGACCTGCGCGGCGGCCGCGCGATCGTCGGCGGTGTAGAGCGGCGCCTGCCGGGCCAGCACGTCGCAGAGATCGCGCCACATGCTGGCGCCCTCGTAGAGCCGGGTCAGCGCCTTGAGCGCCTCGCGATCATAAGGAAGGATCTCGATGACCTGACGCCACGCCTTGACCGCCCGCGCCGAGTCGTTGAGCTTGCCGTCGACGGTGCGGGCGAGCCGCTGCAGCTCGAAGGCGCGCGCCGCGGCGGCGGGCGAGCCGGCCTCGGGCGGCTTCTCGAGCGAGAGCGCGCGGTCGAGCACGGCGGCCATCTCGGCGAAGCGCCCGATGCGCTCGTAGAGCTCGGCGAGCGCGCGCAGCGCCTCGCCGTCGTTGGGCGCGGCGCGCATGAGCCGCTCCCAGCGCTCGACCGCGGCGACGTCGTCCTCGCGTAGGGCCGCCAGGCGCGCCAGCCGGCGCAGCACCTTGGCGCGCTCGGCCGGGCCGGTCGCGGCCTCGGCGTGGTACTCGAGCGTCTGCTCCAGCCGCTCGGCCTCGCCGGCGCGCTCGAGGGTGCGCTCGAGCCGCTCGAGCGCGTCGCGGTCGCCAGGCATGAGCTCGAGGATGGCGGTGCCCGCCCAGACCACGCCCTCGACGTCGCCCAGGCGGTTCTCGTACATGGCGGCGAGCCGGCGCAGCGTCGTCAGCCGCTCGACCCGCAGCGCGGTCGGCCACTCCTTGGCGGTGAGCGCGCGCTTGCCGTCGCGGCGGGCCTCGGCCATGACGCGCTCGGCGTCGGCGTCGAGCTGGCGGCGCAGCGTGCGGCACACGCCCGCGTCGTCGCCCTCGCGCTCGTACAGATCGGCGAGCGCCTTGAGCGTCGGCGGGTCGCCCGGCTCGAGCTCGAGCGCGCTCTCGTAGAGCGCGATGGCGCGGCGCGGGTCGACCTGGCGCTCGCGGAATACCTGCGCGATGCGCTTGAGCGCCTCGGCGCGCTCGCGCGGGCCGGTGGCGGCGGTGGCCTCCTTCTCGAGCACCGCGACGAGCGACTCCCACATCTTGGTGCGCGAGAGCAGGCGGCGGATGGCCTCCTTGGCCTTGGTGTTCTGCGGATCGAGCTCCTCGAGGCGGCGCCACGCCGAGATCGCCCGCTCGACGTCGCCGAGGCGCAGCTCGGAGACCTGCGCGAGCTCCTCCAGGCGGCGCGCCAGCTCCTCGGCGGGCAGCTGGGCCTCGCGCGCGGCCTCGACGGCGAACTCGGCGAGATCGGCGAGCCCGCGCCAGTCGCGCTTCTCGCGGAAGTGATCCGCGTAGCGCGCCAGCGCCTCCGGGTGGTTCGGCTCGAGGGTGAGCACGCGGTGCAGGCACTCGGCGGCGCGATCGCGATCCTGCAGGTGGTCGCGCGCGATCTGCGCGAGCTGCAGCAGATCGGCGACGCGCGAGATGTTCTCGAGCGCGGGGTTCTCGAGCTCGCGCTCGACCAGCGCGGCCCACTCGGCCCAGTCGCCGTCCTTGGCGTAGAGCACGCGCAGCTTGTGCGCGGCGACACCGCCGGGCGGCTGGCGCGACGCCAGCGCCTCGAGCGCCTGCTTGGCGCCCTGCGGCTGATCCAGGCGGGTCTCGAGCAGCTCGGCGCGCAGCGCCAGCAGCGAGGCGGTCTCTTCGTCGTCGATGGCGAAGGGCGCGCGCTGGCGGTAGAGGCGCTCGAGCTCGGCCCAGCGCTTGAGGTCGGTGAGCGAGCGCGCGAGCGCGTGCACCGCGGCCTCGGAGCGCGGGTTCACGCCCAGGGCGCGGCGCTGGAAGCTGATCGCGCCCTCGAGGTCGCCGGCGCCGGCGTGGGCGCGCCCGAGATCCAGGTAGAGCTCGACCGCGCGCGTGAACGCCGCGTCGGGTGCGGGGCTGCCCGCGGGCGCGGCGGCGCGCGCCTCGTCGGTTGGCCACGGCTGGGACGCGTAGCGCTCCGCGAGCATCTCCTTGATGCCCTGGTCCTCGGGAGCCAGGCGCAGCGCGCGCTCGAGGTGCGCGATGGCCGCGGCGTGATCGCCGGCGCGCGCGGCCAGCTCGCCGAGCTGGCGCTCGAGCCAGGCGCGGCGGGCGCGCTTGACCGCCGGGCCGCCCTTGCTCGCGTCGTCGGGGCGCGAGGTGCCCAGCGATTCGAGCTCGAGCTCGTAGAGGCGCGCGACCATCTTGTCGTCGCCGAGCGAGGTGTAGATCACGCGCGCGGCCTCGAGCGCGTCGGTGACCTCGGGCTCGAGCTGCCACGCCTTCTGCCAGTGCATGAGCGCCTGGTCGACGCGACCGAGGTGCTTCTCCCAGAGCTGGCCGAGCATGCGGTGGCGCGCCGCGCGCCGCGACGCAAAGGCGCGGCCGCCGTCGCCGCCCAGGCGCGCGGTCAGCGTGGCGAGCTCGGCCTCCATGACCTCGGCGGCCTCGGCCCAGCGTGATCCGACCATGTACTGCTCGGTCAGGCGCGAGACCGCGCGCTCGTTCGCGGGGTCGAGCGCGATCGCCTGGCGCAGGTCGTGCTCGCCGCGCTCGGGATCGGTCAGGTGGTAGCGCGCCTCGCCCGCGTCCGCCCAGTACTGCGCGGCGCGGTGCACGTCCTTCTCCGTCGGCGCGTGCAGCTCGCAGACCTCGGCGAGCGGCGCAGGGTTACCGGCCTCGCGAAGCGCCGTGTAGAGCTCCTCGAAGAGCTCGCGATCCCCCGGATCTCGGCGCAGGCCGTCGATCTGAGCGGCCAGGACGTCGATGGACTGCGGGTTCGTGGGAGTGTGGTCGTCAGCTACCATGGCGCTGCGGCACCCCCGACGCTAACACGGGTCGCGCGGAGCTTGTAGATTTCAACGTGTAACCATTGAAGAATTCGCCGGGGTGCGTGGCGCGGCGCGGAGGGAGCGTGTAGACCGGAGGGACGCGCGCTTCGGGCGGTAGGGCGAGCGCTCCTTATAATGAAGTCAGTGAACGAGGTCAGGAAAGCCTAAGGGAAGGACCGGAGACAACCATGCGATGGCGATGGAAGCAGGACGCGGCGAGAGTCGCGCGAATCGGTGCGGTGCTGGCGGGCGTGTCGTTCGTCGCGGCGAGTGGCAGCAGCACGCCGCCGGGGCGGCCGCCGGGCTCGCCGGGCGTGCCGGCGATGGCGCAGCCGGAGCAGCAGCAACCGGTGCAGCAGCCGGCGCAGCCGGGGCAGCCGGGGCAGCCGGCACCGGGTGGAGCGGGTTCGGGCACCGTGCCCGTTCCCGCGGCTCCCTCGGGAGCGACGGTCGCGCCGCCGGCCGGAGGCACCGGTGCCGCTACCGGTGCCGTCGACGATCTCCAGCTCTGCGTCGACGAGACCAACCGCTACCGCGCCACGCTCGGCCTCCCCGCCGTGCGTCGCTCCGCTGACCTCGAACGCTGCGCGCTGACTGCGGCGCGCGCCGATCACGCGTCGGGACGTCCGCACGGCCACTTCGTCGACACGAAGGGCTGCGGCATCGCGTTCGCCGAGAACGAAATTCCTCGCTGGCCCGTGGACTACGCCGGCTCCACCACACAGACGATCCGCAAGGGTCTCGCTGATATGTGGGCCGAGGGCCCCGGCGGCGGCCACTTCGAGAACATGCGCGGCAAGTACACCGAGCTCGGCTGCGGCATCCACGTCGAGGGCGGCGCGATCACCGTCGTGCAGAACTTCCGCTGACCACAGACGAGCTCCGAACCGGCACACCCGCAGCGCACCCGTGCGCGGCTTTCTCATGCCGTTGCGCCACGTTCCGCCGCACGCGCCGGGGGCCGGACACGCGCTCGAAACGGTTGACACCCGCGGGGATGGCATGAAAAGCTGCGGCTGCAGAATCGCGACCAGCAGCGACCAGCATGGAGCTTTCCGGCGTGCGACGGTGGATCGGCACGAGATCGGCACTCTGCTTGGCGCTCGCCGGGAGCTGTGGCGCCCCGAGCGCAAGCACGGCGCCACATTGGGATCACCCTCTCTCTACTCAGCAGAAAGAAGGACCCTTGCGCGTTCGCCTCGATAACGGCCTCACCGTACTCCTATGGCCCACCCCGGGTGCTCCGGCGGCGGCCGCGCAGGCCTGGGTCGACGCCGGCGCGGCGAACGAGAAGCCGGACGAGATCGGCGCCGCGCACATGCTCGAGCACGTGCTGTTCAAGGGTACGAAGCGGCGCGGTGTCGGCGCGATCGCGCACGAGATCGAAGCCGCGGGCGGCGACATCAACGCCTGGACCAGCTACGAGCAGACCGTGTTCCACACGATCGTGCCGGCGGGTGAGCTCGGCATCGGGCTCGACGTCCTGGCCGATGCGCTGCAGCACCCGCTCTTCGACGCCAGCGAGTTCGATCGCGAGCGCGAGGTCATCCTCGACGAGCTGCGCCAGAGCGACGACGACGCCGGCCGCGCGCTCATGAACGAGCTGTGCGCCACCGCGTTCCGCGGCCATCCCTTCGGCCGGCCCATCGCCGGCACCGCGACGGACGTGCGCGCGCTGGCGCGCGAGCGCGTGCAGGCGTTCTGGAAGCGCGAGTACGCGCCCGCGAACGTGACCCTGGTGGTCGTGGGCGACTTCCAGACCGACGAGGTGCTGGCGGCGATCCGCAAGCAGTGGCCGACGCGCGCCGAGCGCAAGAAGGCCGAGCCGCCCGCGCGGCCCGAGCTCACGCTGCCCGCCACGCGTGGCCCCGACGTGGTCACGATCGCGCGCGACATCCACGAGAGCCAGCTCGCCATCGCCTTCCGCATCCCCGGCCTGTCCTCCGACGACGTGCCCGCGCTCGACGCGGTGGCCGCGATCCTCGGGCAGGGCGAGTCGTCGCGACTCGAGCTGGGCGTGCACCGCTCGCGCCGCCTGGTCTCCGGCGTCACCGCGTACACCTGGACGCCGCGTGGCCCCGGGCTGCTGGTCGTGCGCGCCACGCTGCCCGCCGACGTCGCGCCCGAAGAGGCCGCCCGCGCGGTCCTGGAAGAAGTGTTCGCGCTGGGCATCGCGGTCGTCGCGCCCGACGAGCTCGAGCGCGCGCGCGCCCGTCTCGAGGCCGGCGCGGTCTACTCGAAGGAGACCGCCGAGGGCCTGGCGCGCAAGCTGGGCTACTTCGAGACCGTCGGTGGCGGCGCCGAGCGCGAGGAGCGCTACCTGGCCAGCGTGCGCAAGCTCGACGGCGAGCGCGTGCGTGCGGCCGCCGCCCGCTACCTGCGCGTCTCGGGCATGACGCTCATCGCGCTCACGCCCTCGGCGCGCGCGACGCCGGCTGGCGCCGAGCTGAGCGGCGGGCTGCGCGCTCGGCTCGAGCGCGTCGCCGCCGAGGAGGATCGCCGCGCCGAGGTGCTGCGCGAGGCCAGCGCGGCGGTGCCGCGGACGCAGATCGCGCGCCGCGTGCTGCCCGGCGGCGTGCGCGTGATCGTGCGCCACGACGCCAGCCTGCCCGTGGTCGCCATGCGCGCGGTCTGGGCCGGTGGCCAGCGCTTCGAGGAGACCCAGACCGCGGGCATCCACCGCCTGCTCGCCGGCACCATCACGCGCGGCTGCGGCGAGCGCTCGGGCGACGCCCTCGCCGCCGAGCTCGAGGCGCGGTCGGGCGCGCTGTCCGGCTTCTCCGGGCGCAACTCGTTCGGCGTGCGCGAGGAGATCCTCGCCGCCAGCTGGCGCGTCGGGCTCGAGCGCCTGGCCGAGTGTCTGGTCGACCCGCGCTTCCCCGAGGACGAGATCGCGCGCGAGCGCCGCGCCGTCGAGGAGGACCGCGCCGCGCGCGAGGACGATCCCGCCGCGCTCGCCTTCCGCCTGCTCGACGAGAAGTTCTGGCGCGTGCACCCGTACCGCCTCGATCCGCTCGGCCACGCGCACACCCTGGCCGGCTTCGGGTCGGCCGCGCTGGCCAAGTTCTACCGCGCCTACTACCCGCTCAACACGCTCACCCTCGCGGTCGTGGGCGACGTCGACCCCGAGGAGGTCTTCGCGGCCGCGGAGAAGCTCTTCGGTCCCGCGACCAAGCGGATGGCGGGCGTCCCGGCGTCGGTGTCGGCCGGTGCGAAGCCCACGCGCGAGGCGCCCACCCGCGCCCCGGCCGCGCGGGAGGTCTACCGCTACGTGCCGCTCGAGCAGGCGCACATCGTGATCGGCTTCCCGGGCGTCGCGCTCGACGATCCCGATCGCTTCGCGCTCGACGTCGCCGCCGCGCTGCTCTCGGGGCAGGGCGGCCGGCTCTTCCACGCGCTGCGCGAGCGCACGCCGCTCGCGTACCGCACCACCGCGTTCTCGTTCGAGGGCCAGGATCCTGGCTACTTCGCCATCTACGTGGCCACCAGCCCCGACAACCTGTCGATCGTCCGCGCCGAGATCGACCGCGAGATCACCCGCCTGCGCGACGAGCGCTCGGGCAACGGCGAGCTCGACCGGGCGCGGCGCTGGCTGATCGGGAACCACGCGCTCGGCCTGCAGCGGCGCGCCGATCTGGCCGCGGCCATCGCGCTCGGCGAGGCCTACGGCATGGGCTTCGACGCGCACGAGCGCTACGCCGAGCACATCTCCAAGGTCACCGCCGCCGACGTGCAGCGGGTCGCGCGCACGCGCCTCGACTGGGGGCTCGCGGTGATCGCCGTCGTCGAGCCGCAGGCGATGACCCCGGGCGCCGCCAAGCGCGCCGCGGGCAAGAAGATGAAGGCGCCGGTGCCGGTGCGCGCGCCCAAGGGCAAGGCCAAGCCCGCGGCTACGACTCCGAGAGGTCGACCCACTTCCGTACCAAAGGCATCCGGTGGGCGGCGAGCAAGTCGAGCAAAGCCCCGGGCTCGCCGGCGCGCACGACCAACCCGCTGAGCTCGGGGCGCACGAAGCCGTCGGCGATCGCGCGCGCGCACAGCGCCGCGAACGGCTCGAAGTAGCCGTCGACATCGAGGACGCCGATGGGCTTGTCGTGGATGCCGAGCTGCGCCCAGGTCATGACCTCGAACAGCTCGTCGAAGGTGCCGAAGCCGCCCGGCATGGCCACGAACGCGTCGGAGAGCTCGACCATGCGCGCCTTGCGCGGGTGCATGCCCGGCATCACGTCCATGGTCGTGATGCCCGCGTGCGCGAGCTCGCGGCCGCGCAGCGGCTCGGGGATCACCCCGTGGACCTCGCCGCCGGCGGCGAGCGCGGCGTCGGCGACCACGCCCATGAGTCCGACGTTGCCGCCGCCATAGACCAGGCCGAGCCCGCGCGCCGCCAGCGCCTGTCCCATCGCCGTCGCGGCTGCCGCGTACGACGGGCGTGACCCCGAGCTCGATCCACAGAAGACGCAGACCCAACGCATGTGGCCCAACTTAGCAGACGGGTTATCCTTGCGGCAGAGATGACGACGACGCCGATCCTCACCCACGCGCTCTCCGCCGCCGCGCCGGGGCAGGGACGCGTGGTCGGCGGGCGCTACCGCCTGATCGAGCCGCTCGGACTGGGCGGCATGGGCGAGGTCTGGCGCGCCGAGCGCACCGACACCGGCGCCGAGCTGGCGGTGAAGATCCTGCGCGCCGATCACGCCGAGGCCGAGGGCGCGGTCACCCGCTTCGAGCGCGAGGCGCAGGCGGCGGCTCGCCTGGCCCACCCCGGCTGCGTGGCGGTGCTCGACTTCGGCCGCGATCCACTCGGGCTCTACCTGGTCATGGAGATGGTGCGCGGGCGCTCGCTGGGCGCGCGCCTCGCCGAGGGCCGCCTGCCGCTCGCCGAGGCCGCGCGCATCGTCGACGGCGTGCTCGCGGCGCTCGCACACGCGCACGCGCTCGGCGTCGTGCACCGCGACCTCAAGCCGGAGAACGTCATGCTGGTACCGGCCGAGCGCGCGGGCGAGGACGACACCGTGAAGCTGCTCGATTTCGGTGTCGCGCGGCTCGTCGATCTCGCGGTCGACCCGTCGGTGCGGCACGCGACCGCCGCCGGGCTGGTGGTGGGCACGCCGCAGTACCTGTCGCCCGAGCAGGCGCTCGGCGATCCGGGCGACGCGCGCTCGGATCTCTATGCCATCGGCGTGGTGCTGCACGAGCTGCTCACCGGCAAGCAGCCGTTCACCGGCGCGACCCAGCGCGAGATCCTGGCGGCACACATCGCGCGCACGGCGCCCGCGCCCAGCGAGGTCGCGCCCGACGCCGGCATCCCGCCGGCGATCGACGCGGTGGTCGCGCGCGCGCTGGCCAAGTCGGCGAGCGAGCGCTACCCCGACGCGGCCGAGTTCCGGCGCGAGCTCGAGCTCGCCTGCGCACAGGTGGGTGTGCCGCTGCCGTTCGCGGGCGGCCGGGGCAGCGATGGCGAGGGCGTACCTTGGACCAGCCCGGGCTGGGGGAGCGTCACGCGGACGCCGCGCGGGCCCAGCTTCGTGAGCGTCTGGAAGGACCGCTTCCTGATGCTGCCCGGCTGGCAGCGCGGCCTGGGCGCGGCCGTGGCCCTGGTCCTGGTGGTGACCCTGGTCTCGCTGGCGATCGCGGCGCTCGTCGGTGGCGAGCCCGTGCCGCGCGCGCAGCAGGCCGTGCTGAGCGCCGAGCCCGAGGATCTGGCCCTGGTTCGTGACGCGCTCGCGCGCGGCGACCACGCCGCCGCGCGCACCGTCGCCGAGCAACTGGTGACCGCAAACCCCGACGATCCGCGCGCCTTCGTGCTGCTCGGCCACACCCTGTTCACCTCGCGCGACAAGCTGCGCGGCCTGGCCGCCTACCGCGAGGCGGTGCGGCTCGACCGCTTCGCCGCCGACAGCGAGCTGCTCGCCAACCTGCGCGCCACCTTCGACAACAAGGTGCACGGCGAGGACGCCTTCGTGATCGCCGAGCGCATCGGGCCGCGCGCCGGGCTCGTGCTGCTCGACTTCGCCGCTGCCACCCGCGAGCCGCGCCTGCGCGGGCGCGCCCACCGCGCGATCACGACCATCGGCGCCAGCGCCGCCTCGAGAGGGACCCCGTGAGCAAGTCCGTGAGCAAGCGTTCGGCCGTCACCGCCTCTCGCCGCACCGGCCAGCCGCCGCTCGCGGCCGTGCTGGGCCGCGGCGATCTGGGCGGCAGCCTGCTGTACATCTTTCCGCTGTTCCTGATCTACGGCATCGGGGTGCTGTCGACGCCGTCCATGAACGGCGTCGACTTCATCACCCGGTTCCTGTTCGCGGCGGTCGGCTACAGCACGACCAACTACCTGCTGGTGTACGCGGGCCTCACCGTCCTGTTCGGCGGCACGCTGCTGTACATGCGCAAGCGCGGCCTGCTACACAAGCTGCCGTTCGTCAGCCTGGTGCTCGAGTCGGCCATCGTCGCGCTCACGCTCGGCTCGTTCATCGTGTTCGTGATGCAGAACATCCTGGGCGTCAGCGCGGCGACCGCCGGGCCGGCGCTGGGCCACAACGGCGTGCTCACCGACATCGTGCTGTCGTTCGGCGCCGGGGTGCACGAGGAGCTGGTCTTCCGCCTCGGCGTGTTCTCGGGGGGCGCCGCGCTCCTGCGCGCGGTCTTCCGCGTGCCCCACGCGCCCGCCATGCTGATCTCGGCGGTGATCTCGGCGCTCTTGTTCTCGGCGGCGCACCACGTGGGCGCCCTCGGCGACCCCTGGCAGCTCAACGTCTTCGTCTACCGCACCATCGCCGGGCTGGCGTTCGCGGCGCTCTACTACTACCGCTCGCTCGCGCATGCGGTCTACGCGCACGCGTTCTACGACGTCTACGTGGGCCTCGTGCTGAGCTGAGCGGGCGCTCTAGAGCTTGCGCTCCAGCATCAGCTCGTCCGAGCGTTCGCGCAGCACCTTCACCAGCACGTCGTTGATGGTGTCGCCGCGCTCGAGGATCTCGCTGTAGGTCCGGTCGAGCTCGTTGAACTCCTTGAACTTGAGCTCGAACTCGTCGTAGCGGAGCTTCTTGATGAGTCGCCCCTTGTGCTTGGCGTACTCACCGAAGTCGCAGGGTCCGAGCTGTTCCTCGAAGCGTTGCAGGTAGGATCGGTACTCTTCCACCAGGTCGGAACCAGCTTCGGCCACGCCCGGAGCGTATCGCTCCGGGGTGAGGACTGTCCACCATGCGGAGGGACCGGAGCCCCAGCCGGGGCGCTCGCGCGGCGCCGCGGCCGACCGTCGTGGCTCAGTGATTTCGACGGCTTGCGGATCCGCCAGCGCGTCCGAGCGCGGCCACGGGCGCGGCACGCGACCTGCAATAACAAGGAACAGAAGCCGACGTCACCCACGACCCCCGCCCGCCTGCGATGGACTCCTCCTCCCGTGTGGCAGGCGGGCTCTTTTTGTGCGCGCGCGGCGAGCGGTCGACCTATGAGCGCAGGCGGCGCAGGAACACGTAGACCAGGATGCCGACGGCGAGCATCGACGCGTACTTGAACACGGTCAGCCACGAGGTCTTGTACTCGCTGATCTCGCGCAGCTCCGTGTAGGCTGGCGTCCACGCCGCGGCCAGGCTCGCCGTCGCGCCGGGGGGCGCCTCGGGGCCGCAGCTCGCCGCTGCCAGCGCGATCTGCTCGAACACCGCGTTGGCGCGGGCGGCGCGCTCGCCGCGCGTGCCCTCGGCCCAGCGGCCCAGGCCGGGCAGGGCGACGCGCAGCTTGGCGCACGCGTCCTCGATGTCGCCGCGCCCGATCGCACCATCGACCTGGGTGAGGCCCGTATCGAGCTCGGCGCCGAGCATGCTCTTGCCGCTGCAGCCGCCGCCCGCGCTCGCGAGCGCCACCAGGATCAGGCCCAGACCGACCAGCTTCCCCACGCGATGAGGCGGCGCTCCATTCACGTTCAGTACCCCTTGGGCATCTTGCCGATGTCGATGCTGTCGAGCGCGTAGCGGATCACGGCGCTCTTGTTGGCCTTGGTATGGCCCCGCTTCTTCAGCTCCGCAACCAGCGCCTCGAGACGCTCGATGTCCTCGGTGTATAGCGAGATGCACACGATCTTGTAGTGCGTCGGCTTGGGCTTGTCGGCCGCCTGCCGCCCCGCCGCCCGCGCCGGCGCGCGCCCGTCGCGGCGCTCGCCGCGGCCGTAGAACTCCTCGGTCAGGATCAGATCCGCCTCACGCAGCGGGTCGTTCTCGATCAACTTGGCCATGACTACGCTCCCACCTGTTCGTGCATGTGCGCGCCGAGCTCGGGCTCGAGCGCGGCATGGTCGGGCACCACGACGTCGGCGCCCGGTTGCGCGCCGACCAGCCAGTCGACCACGCGCTTGTAGTCGGTCGCGCCGTGCGAGTCGGGCGCGTACTCGAAGATCGTCTTGCGGTTGGCGGGCGCCTCGGCGAGCCGCGTGTTGTGACGGATCGGTTCCAGGCACTTGTGCCTGAAGTGGCCCTGCAGCGTCGTGTAGGCCTCGCGTGCCAGGCGCGTGCGGCCGTCATAGAAGGTCGGCAGCACCGCCGAGATGCGCACCGAGTGCGACAGGTGGCGTTCGACGTCCTTGATGGTCTTCAGCACCTGCTTCACGCCGACCAGGGCCAGGTAGTCGCAGGTGACCGGGATGATGACCTCGTCCGCGTAGGTCAGCGCATTCTGATTCAGCAGGTTCAGCGACGGGCCGCAGTCGAGCACGACGTACGCGTAGCGGCGCGTCACCGCCATGAGGTTCAGCCGCTGCGTGACCACGCGCGAGCGCACCTCGGGCTCCTGACGCGCCAGCCAGATCTCGGCGGCGGCGAGCGTCGCGTCCGAGGTGATGACGTCGAGGTGCTTGCGCACCGGCACGCAGACCTTCATGGGGTCGGCGCCGTCGACGATGATGTGGTAGAGCGACTTGTCGCCGCGGATGCCGAGCGAGGCGCCGACGTTGCCCTGTGCGTCGGTGTCGACCAGCAGCACGTCGTGGCCGCGCTCGGCGACGCCGGCGGCCAGGTTGACCGCGGTGGTGGTCTTGCCGGTGCCGCCCTTCTGGTTGAGGATGGCGATGCGACGGGCACGCTTGGCGCGGAAGGCCTCGTCCCCGAGCGCGGCGCGGCGGCAGTCGAGGGTGCAGAAGTAGCTGCGCGCCTTGCCCTGCACCGCGAGCTGGTACACGTAGGACGGCTGGAAAACCTTACCGCACTGCGAGCAGGACGTTTCCATAAGCACCTATGAAACGCCGCTGGCGATGCGGGGCAACTTTTCGGCGCGTCGAAGTCCTGGCGCGGGCGCGACTCCGCGTCACAATCTGGGGCCGATGCTGCATACGCCTGCGAAGGGGTCGTGCTAGAGTCTTCGCGTCTGCGCTGACTGGCGCGAGATGGTGGTCGGGTCGGGGTTGGGGGTGGAAGAGCAACGGATGTCGAGCGAACGACCGCGTGCGCCCAAGCGCGCCTCCGACAAGATCAAGCGCAAGGCCCCCTCGCGCGCTGGCGACGCCGCGAAGACGGAGGCTACAGCGCCGCCACGCAATGGCGTGAAAGCTACCTTGAAGAGCAAGAATCCCCGCAAGACATCCAGCTCGGATCGTGACGGCCAGAAGGCCACTGTGAAGTCGGCTCCGAAGCCGAAGCTGGCGGGCACGAAGCCCACGCCGCGCACCAGATCCGAGGCTGCGCCGGCACCTGCCGCTGCGGCCGTGAGCGATGACACGCAGCGCCTCAAGGATCAGGCACAAGCGCTCGAGGCCGCGAACACCGAGCTGCGCAACCTGACGCAGAACCTCGATCAGATCGTGCGTCAGCGTACCCGCGCGCTCGCCGAATCCGAGGCGCAGCTGCGGCGCCAGAACGTCGAGCTCGATCGGCTGAACCGCATGAAGTCGGAGTTCATCTCGATCGCGGCGCACGAGCTGCGCACGCCGCTGACCAGCATCGTCGGCTACCTCGACCTGATGACCGAGGGCGCTTTCGGCAAGCTCAGCCGCCCGCTCGGCAAGCCGGTCGACATGGCGCGGCGCAACGCCAACCGGCTGGTCCGGCTGGTCGAGGAGATGCTCGACGTCAGCCGCATCGAGGGGGGGCACATCGCGCTGCGTCGGCAGCCGTGCGATCTGGCCGCCGTGGTGCAGGACGTCGTCGACGTGCTGTCGCCACTCGCCGCGGCGCGCGGTCACCACATCGAGATGGTGAGCCACGAGACGACGCTGGCGATCGACGCCGACCCGGACAAGGTCAACCAGATCGCGACCAACCTGGTCGCCAACGCGATCCGCTACACTCCCGAGGGCGGGACGATCATCGCGACGGTGGATCGGGCTCCGGGCGAACAGTACGCCGGTGACTGGGCGCGTCTGCGAGTGCGGGACGACGGCATCGGCATCCCGCGCGACGAGCGCGATCGCATCTTCGAGCCGTTCTCCGAGATCGGCGGGGCCAAGCACCACACCTCGGCGGTGCCGAACTCGGCGGGCCTGGGCCTCTACATCGCGCGCGGGCTGGTCGACCTCCACGGCGGCATCATCTCGGTCGACTCCGAGGTCGGCCGTTTCACCGAGTTCACCGTGCTCTTGCCGGTCGGCCGGCCGGATCCTGCCGCAGCAGGATCCGGCAGGTCTGACGGGCGGTCCGGCCCCGGACGCGCTAGCTGACGC
>JBKJOI010000281.1:0-12936 GCA_046595695.1 Haliangiales bacterium
CGCGCGCACGCGCCTCGGGCGCGGCCACCAGGGACAGGAGGGCCACCGCCGTGAGGGCAGCCAGGACAGACGGACGACGCTGCATCGAGCCTCGATCGAGTATGCCGGATAGCTACGGGCGAGGCGGCGAAAAGCTGTCCGCGGCGAGCAAGCGACCGTCCGGATCCCGAATCCCGAAAAACACCGCGAGGCGCCTGGGGAGGCGCCTCGTCGGTGTTGTATCTTTTGTGGTGGCGCGGAGTTAGCGCGGGCGCGGCCTCAGGTGAAGACCTCGTCTCCGTGGCTTCCGCCGCCTTCGAGCCGGGTCGCGTCGAGCGTCGCGCGGTACTTGCGCAGGAGCATCTCGACCCTCCGCCGACTCACGTAGCCGAGCTTCACCGCGGCCTCGCCGAGGCGCAGCTGCTTCCAGTCCTTGACCTGCAGCACCCGGTAGAGCTGCTCGCGGTTGAGCGCGCCCACCAGCACCAGGTACTCACCGAAGCCGAGCACGCCGGTGTTGAGGCGCAGCGCGACCGATTCGGCGCCGTTCAGGCCCTTGCCGCCCGTGGACGTCCGCTCCCCGTGGTCGGTGTGCGGCCGGACCCAGTCCGGCTTGCCGGTGGGGATGTCGACGGACGCGGACATACGTGGCCGCTCGACCGTCTCGCTGGCCTCCATCAGCGCGTCGTCGACGTCGGTGGCTCCCTCGACGTCGATGTCGACGTCGAAGCTGGAGGACGTCTCGATGGGCGCCGAGCCGCGCGCCACGATGGCCTGCGGCGCGTTGGTCTCGCGCCGCGGCGTACGGGGCCGGGGCGCGGTCTTGTCGTCGAAGCAGGGCTCGGGCTCGGTGCCACGCGCGCGCACGTTGCGACGCGGTGTGCCGGGGACGAGCGCCTGCGTCGAGTAGCTGCCCGGGATCTGGGTCTCGGGGTCCTGCGAAAAAGTACCGGCCGCGGCGGAGGCCGCCGGGAGTTTTGCCGCCGCTGCGGCCGGTGTTTGCCTGGATCGGACCATGTCGAGCAGGTCGGAGCTCTGCCGGTTGCCGGGCGCCACACGCAGCGCCTCGCGCAGAAAGATCTCTGCCGCGCGCAGCTCGTCTCGCCGGAAGGCGAGCGCGCCGAGCAACCGATAGGCGACGGAACAGCGCGGGCGTTCCCGCAGCGCCACCGCCACCTCCACCTGCGCCTCCGCGTCTCGACGGAGCGACATGAGCGACTCCGCCAGAATCAGGCGGAGGTCGACGTGGCTGGGATCCGAGCTCAGCGCGCTCTTGCAGGCCGCGGCGGCCTGCGAGTAGTGACGCTGGTTCATGAGCTCTCTGGCGGCTGCCAGAACGCTGCTCTTATCCTCCACGACCAGATGTCTTTACAAGAAGAGGGCCAATGTAGGAGACGCGCAACCATCCGTAATCACAGCGCGTCCCGTACACCCAGCTGGGGCCCCAGGCCCCGATGTTGCCAGGATTGGGGCCTCCACCCTCAGTGGGGATCACTACCAAGTGGTGAGGTAAGTGGTCGGACCAGCGGGGGGAGAGAGAGCGCGGATGGAACGTCTAGCGGGAACGCTAGACGTCGAGCTCGTCGACCTCGCCGGCACGGTCCATGATGAACCGGAAGCGCGCCGAGGCGTCCTTGCCCATGAGCTCGTTCAGGACGCGGTCGGTCTCGAGGTTGTCGAAGACGCGCACGCGCAGCGCGGTGCGGGTCTTGGGGTTGAGCGTGGTCTCCCAGAGCGTGTCCGGGTTCATCTCGCCGAGACCCTTGAAGCGCTGCACGCTGGGCTTGGCGTTCGGCTTGAGCGTCTTGTAGATGCGCTCCTTGTCGAGGTCGTCGAGCGCCCAGTAGGTCTCCTTGCCCACGTCGATGCGGTAGAGCGGCGGCTGCGCCAGGTACACGTGGCCGCCGTCGATGAGCTTGGGCAGGTGGCGGTAGAAGAACGTGAGCAGGAGCGTCGCGATGTGGTGGCCGTCGGAGTCCGCGTCCATCAAGAGGAAGACGCGGCCGTAACGCAGCTTGGACGCGTCGAACTCGTCGCCGAAGCCGCAGCCGAGCGCCGAGATGATGTCCTGCAGCTCCTTGTTGCCGAACACCTTCGAGGTCGACGCCTGCTCGGCGTTCAGCACCTTGCCGCGCAGCGGCAGGATCGCCTGGGTCTTGCGATCGCGGCCCTGCTTGGCCGAGCCGCCGGCCGAGTCGCCCTCGACCAGGAACAGCTCGCTCTCGTCCGGGTCGGTCGACGAGCAGTCGGCCAGCTTGCCGGGCAGGTTGAGCCGGTGCGAGACCGCCGTCTTGCGCGAGATCGCGTTGGACGCCGCACGCGAGGCCTCGCGCGCGCGCGCCGAGATGATCGTGCGCGCCACCACCGCCTCGGCGACGCTCTTGTTCTCGTTCATCCACTGCTCGAGCGCCGGGCGCAGCGTGCCGTCGATGGCGTTGGCGGCCTCGGTGTTGTTGAGCTTGTCCTTGGTCTGACCCTGGAACTGCGGGTCGACGATGTAGAAGGACAGGATGCCGACCAGGCCCTCGCGGATGTCCTCGGCGGTGAGCGTGACGCCCTTGGGCGTGAGCTCGTGCGTGGACATGTAGTTGCGCACCGCCTTGACCAGGCCCGCCTTGAGCCCGGTCTCGTGGGTGCCGCCCGCCGGCGTCGGGATGCCGTTCACGTACGACTTCACCTGCTCGTCGGTGGCCTCGGTCCAGGCCAGCGCGATCTCGCAGCGGACGTCGCCGTTGCCGGGCTGGTCGGGATCGCGGCTCATGTAGAAGCCGGGCGAGCCGGGCGGGATGCTCGGCTTGCCGCGCTCGGCCACGATCTTGGCCAGGTACTCGGCGATGCCGCCGTCGTGCTTGTACTCGTAGGCCTGCGCCGGCGAGCGAGTCTCGTCGCGGAAGGTGATGAGCAGGCCGCGGTGCAGGTAGCTCTTGCCATCGAGGCGCTCGCGCACCAGGTCGGTGTCGAACTTGGCCTTCTCGCCGAAGATCTCGGCGTCGGGCTTGAAGGTGATGGTCGTGCCCGAGCCGCGCACGTCGCGCACCTTCTTGAGCTTGCCGACGACCAGGCCGCGCGACAGCTCCATGCGCCACTCCGCGCCGTCGCGCCGCACCGTGGCGGTCATGACGTCGGAGAGCGCGTTCACCACCGACGAGCCGACGCCGTGCAGACCGCCCGAAACCTTGTAGTTCGCGCCGGCCTCGAACTTGCCGCCTGCGTGCAGCGTGCAGAGGATGACCTCGAGCGCCGACTTCTTGTACTTGTCGATCTCGTCGACCGGGATGCCGCGGCCGTTGTCGGCCACGGTGACGGTCTTGCCGTCGGCGTGCAGCGTGACATCCACCCTCGTGGCGTGGCCGTTGATGACCTCGTCGATCGAGTTGTCGAGGATCTCCCAGAGCAGGTGGTGGTAGCCGCGCGAGTCGGTGCCGCCGATGTACATGGCCGGACGCTTGCGCACCGGCTCGAGGCCCTCGAGGACCTGGATGTCTTTCGCCGAGTAGGACTTCGTCGGGGTCGCCATCAGTTGACCTCAGGGGGAGTGAACGTGGTCACGCGGACCGGCCGCGGCACCAGCTTGAAGGTGGTCCGCTTGGCCAGCTGGTGGCCCTTGCCACCGCGCGCGGAGACCGACTGCTCGCCGGGGCCGACCTCGTACGCCTTGCCGCCCGCGGTCTCGATCGAGAACGGCTTGTCGTGCTTGCCGCGCGCGACGCCGAACGCGATGACCTTGTCGTCGTCGTCGATCTTGATGACCGTGACGCCGCGGCCCGGGTTGGCCAGCAGGTTGACCTCGGCCGCCTTGCACAGGAGCACGTGGCCCTTCTCGCTGGCCACGCACACGATGTCCTTGTCCTCGGCCGGGTAGACGCCGACCAGCTCGTCACCGTCGGCGGGGCGGGCGAACTTGCGCCCGGCGCGCGTCGACAGCTCGGTGTGCGCCGAGAGCGCGAAGCGCAGGCCGTAGCCGGCGCGCGTCACCGCGAGCAGGTTCTCCGAGCGGCCGGCGCGCGGGTCGAGCGACAGCGCCGCGACGACCTTCTCGCCGTCCTTGAACTTGAACAGCTTCTGCACCGGGTCGCCGTAGCCGGTCGACGCGGGGATGTCGTTGATGCGAATCACGTAGGCGGTGCCGAAGTTGGTGAAGAACACCACGCTCTCGCGCGTCGAGCCGGGCAGCACCTCGACGACCTCGTCGCCCTCACGGGTGCGCGTCTGCGACGGGTCCTTGAGCTCGCGCACGCGCTTCACCCAGCCGTCCTTGGTGAGCACGACGTTCGCGTCTTCCGCGATGATGAACTGCTCCTCGGTGAACTCGGGCTCCTCGCCCACGCCGCCCACCTTGGTGCGCCGCTTGTCGGTGAACTCCTCGGCGACCTCGGTCAGCTCGGTCTTGATGACGCCCCACAGCTTCTTGTCGCTGGACAGGATGCCCTGGATGCGCGCCGCCTCCTTGGTCTTGGCGTCGAGCTCCTCCTGGATGAGCAGGATCTCGAGCCGCGCGAGCTTGTACAGCTTGAGCTCGAGGATGGCCTCGGTCTGCTCCTCGTCGAGCTTGAAGCGCGCGATCAGCTTCTCGGCCGCGTCGGCCTTGCCCTCCGACTTGCGGATGATGCGGATGACCTCGTCGAGGGCGTCGAAGACGACCTTCAGGCCCTCGAGCAGGTGGATGCGACGCTTGAGCTCGTCGAGCTCGTGCTGGAAGCGACGCGTGACCACGAGCAGCCGGAAGTCGAGGAAGTGCTTCAGCATCGACTTGAGGTCGAGCCGCGCGGGCGTCCCGATCTCGAGGTTGCCGGGCGTGGGGATGAGCGACGTCATGTTGACGTTGAAGTTCTGCTGCAGCGGCGTGTGCTTGTACAGGTACGCCATGACCAGGGAAGGATCGGTCTCCTTCTTGATCTCCATGACGACGCGCACGTCGGTGGTCGACTCGTCGCGCACGTCGAGCAGCTGGGGCAGCTTGCGCGCGATGATGATGTCGGCGATGGCTTCGACGATCGAGGCGCGCGTGAGCGCGTACGGGATGGAGGTGATGACCAGCGACACCTGGCCCTTTTTGCCCTCCTCGATCTTGTACTCGCCGCGCACCCGCACCGCGCCGGTGCCCTGCTCGTAGATGTCGCGCAGCTCCTTGCGACTGTTCAGGATCTGGCCGCCGGTCGGGAAGTCGGGACCCTTGACGTACTTGCACAGGTCCTTGGTCTCGAGCGCCGGGTCGTCGATGAGCGCGATCAGCGCTTCCACGATCTCGCCCAGGTGGTGCGGCGGGATGTTGGTCGCCATGCCGACGGCGATGCCGGTCGAGCCGTTGACGAGCAGGTTCGGGAAGCGCGCCGGCAGGACGATCGGCTCCTCGGTCGAGCCGTCGAAGTTTTGGCGGTAGTCGACCGTCTTCTTGCGCAGCTCCTCGAGCAGCTGCATGGCCAGCGGCGCCAGCTTGCACTCGGTGTAGCGGTACGCGGCGGCGGGGTCGCCGTCGAGCGAGCCGAAGTTGCCGTGGCCGTCGACCAGCGGGGCGCGCAGCGAGAAGCTCTGGGCCATGCGGACCATGGCCTCGTAGACCGAGCTGTCGCCGTGCGGGTGGTAGCGACCGAGCACGGCGCCGACCACGGTCGCGCTCTTGCGGTAGCGGCCGTCGGGGTACAGGTGCTCGTCGTGGAACATCGCGTAAAGGATGCGCCGCTGCACCGGCTTGAGGCCGTCGCGGACGTCGGGGAGCGCGCGCGACGTGATCACCGAGAGCGCGTAGTTCAGGTAGCGGCGGCGGGCTTCCTCGTGGAGAGCGGTGTCGATCTCCTCGCCACCATTGCCGTTACCGCCCGCGCCATCGGCTGGGGGCGTCCTGCGCTTGGGCGGATCTTCGCCGGCGCCAGTTGCGGTCTTTTTGGCCATGTCGGTCGGCTCTTTTCGCCCCGAACCGCCGAAAAGGTCAAGCTGATCGTCGGACATCGCCCGCGTTCATAGCAGACGACTCTGACAGGGCTGCGTCGGTGGCGGGGGTTGCGGGCGGCTACGAGTTGGGCTTGCGGACCCAGGAACGGCTCGGGCGTTTTCCAGGGTCAGAGCCGTCCGCGCCGCGCGAAGTGTCGGTCCAGCGGATGCTGCGCTCGCCCGGGGCGCGGAAGTCGATGTGCACGAAGCTCATGTTCGGATAGCGGCCGATCCCCATGCCGCCCGGGTCCAGCGTCTGCACGTACTCGAAGAGGTCCTTGTACGAGACGCCCTCGACCCGGAGGTCCATCGCCGAGGCGTGGAAATGCCGGCTGCCCTCGTTCTGCTGGAAGCGGAATCCGGACATGAGATCGACGCGTTTCCCGTAGTGGTCGTAGATGGTCGAGAGCACCTCGTAGAGGCGCGGGTCGACCGCGCGGGTCTCCTTGGTGCGGCGGCACATCCACAGGGCGTCGAGCTGGGCGAGCGATTCCTGGTTGTACGAGCCGTCGTCGTTGTAGATGTTCACGAGCAGCTCGCGGTCGAGCGACGGCACGAAGATGTGCACGTTGCCCGACGGGCGAACCGCCGGTGCGGCGCGGAGGTCGGCGGCCGGCACGCCAGCGTAGGTGATGACCGAGCGCTTCATGCGCCGACACTTGCGCGCCTTGCCCGAGCCCTTGCAGACGAGCTTGGGACGCGCCTTCTTGGCCTTGGGCTCGAACTTGGTCGCGCCCTTCGACGAGGTCGTGGACTTCGTCGGTTCCGCGAATGCCGTGTCCGGCGATACGACCCCGAGGCCTGCGAGTACCAGGGTCAACACGAAGAAGCGCCGAAACATCATCAAGAGCAACAGGATACGCGGGTGGGCCGCGGCAGATCAAGTTCCAGCGACCGACTGGTTCCGGCGTCTGGATGTGCGCAGATTCGCACGCGGGCTCGAGCGGAGCCGCAGCTCACGGGGCAAGCCGGCGTCAGCCCACGACTTTCCGGCGCGCGGCCGACTGGATAGCGGGCCGGGTCTTGGTGTCCTTCGCGAGCTGGCGCAGGTCGGCCGGGGTCACGTGCTCGAGCGCGCGCAGCGCCATGGGCACTGGAACGACCGGGTTGCGCACCAGCGCGAGCGCGATCTCCGGGCGCGAGATCCACTCGCGGCGATCGCAGATCTGCTTGAGGAGATCGGTGCTGACCGTGGACATGCGCGCCATCGCGACGACCTCGTCGAGCTGCAGGTTGGGGTTTTTGAGGAGGTACGCGTGCACCAGGCGGTTGGTGTCGCGCAGGATGAGCTGGCGCTCGTCGCGGGTGCCGTGGAGGGCGATCTGGATCTTCTCGGGCACCGTCGCGTCGCGGATGCGCGCCGCCGGCGACTGCGCGGGATTCGGCGCGGCCACGGCGGGCCGGGTAGGCGCGGACGGTGCAACTGACGCCTCGTCCGGCCATGGCTCGGCCCCAAGCACGCGAGCGGTGGCCACCAGCTCGGCAAGCCCGGGCGCGCTCGCGGCGAACGTCACCGCGACCCCGACCCCGGGCGCCATCTGGACGACCTGCGCGTGCGCGACCACGGTGCGCCCGCCGGCGGCGATCTCGAGCTCGCAGTCCGCGAACAGCTGCGCCTCGGCCGGGACCTCGCCGCGCACGAACAACCCGCCGCGCGTGATCTCCTGGTCGTGCGCGAGCACGAGCTGGGCGGGGGTGGCGAAGCTCGCGCGCAGGCGCATAGCGCTCATGATAGCGCGTCCGCCACTACTTGCCGGTGCCCTGCTCCTTGCCGGTGACGTCGGGGACCTTGGGCGGCGCGTACTCGGGCGTGAGCTCGATGTGGTGCAGCTCGATGCCGATGCGCTCGGCGACCTGGAAGATGCGCTCGTCGCGGTAGAACTCGCCGTAGCAGATGCGGCGCAGGCCGCTGTTGGCGATCTGCTTGAAGCAGCTCCAGCACGGCGATGCGGTCACGTAGATCGTGGCGCCGTCGATGTTCACGCCGTTCTTGGCCGACTGGATGATGGCGTTGGCCTCGGCGTGGATGGTGGCCACGCAGTGGTTGTTCTCCATCATGTGGCCCTCGTCGCTGCAGTGGGGCATGCCGCGGATGGAGCCGTTGTAGCCGGTCGACAGGATGGTCTTGTCGCGGACGATCACCGCGCCGACGAACTTGCGCGGGCAGGTCGACCGCGAGGACACGACCTGCGCGATGCGCATGAAGTAGACGTCCCAGGGGACACGATCCGGCGATTCACCGCTCATGCCGACGGTGATAGCAGGCCGGGGTGACAGCGGCCGGCGGCCGGGATGGGCGATTAGTACCAGCTGAGCGCGGCGAACGCGGAGGTCTGGCGGATGTTGATGCCGTCGGTGCCGTTGCCGTTCTGGTCGACACCGTCGACGGAGAAGAAGCCGAGGCGCGCACGCAGGTCGATGACCAGGTGGCCGTTCTGCGCGCGCCACAGCTCGACGCCGGCGCCGAAGACCAGGCCGCTGCCGTCAGCCTCGAAGGTCGAGCCCGAGCGGCCCTCGCGCACGATGTTGAAGCTGGTCGCCGCGATCGCGGCCGAGAGCCACAGGCGGTCGACCGCCCAGTAGCGGACACCCGCCGACATGGACAGCAGCTCCGCGCCCTCCTCGCTGTCACCATGACGGACGCCACCCGTGAACCAAATCTCGCCGACGACCGCCCACTTCGGTGAGAACGCCCAGCCAGCGTCGAGCGAGAAGCCGATGCCGGCGTAGTCACCGCAGCCCTGCCCTTCGCAGTCCGGCGTCACCGAGCCGAGGCCGAGCGAGCCGCCGCCGAAGAAGCCCTGGCGCAGCGGCCGGGCCTCGGCGAGCTCGAGCGACGGTTCGGTCGGCGGGTAGTAGTCCCCGCTGGGCGCGGTCGGCTGCGGCTGCGGATCGCCGTACGGATCGGGCGCGGGCTGGGGCGGGTCGGGCTCGACCACGACCTCGGCCTGCGCGGCGCGCGCGCCGACGAACGTCACGACAGAAGCGGCTAGAAGAAACGAAAGCGTACGGCGCAAGGTCGTCACGCTAGTACCAGTTGAACCCGAGCTGGACCGAAGCCTGGTTGACGCTGCCGCCGTCGTAGGCGCCGACTCCCAGGCGCAGGCTCAGGTCGAGCGCAAAGGAGCGTGTCTGCACCAGCTCGAAACCCGCCGCCACCATGGCGGCTCCGCCCGTCTCGCTCGTTTCGCTGCAGTCCGCGTTGGAGGGGCAGTCCCTGATGGAGTAGCTGAAGTTGGACCATCCGACTCCGCCTTGCAGCCAGAGTTTGGGCATCGCCCAGTATCGAAGCGCGACAGTGCCGATATTGTGGAACACTGACTCGTAGTCGTTCACGTCGCCGCCCACGCCCCAGATGTCGAACAAGATGGCCATCTCGCGGGTGACCATCCCGCCCAGATGGAGCTCGACGCCCGCACCCTCGAGACGAAACTCGCGCTGGCCATCGTCGTCGGGCACGGCCGAGAACGAGCCCGCTCCGATGGAGAAGCCGATGGTGAAGCCGCGGCGATCCACGCCCGGCGGTGGCGGTGGCGGGTAGTAGCCCGGGCCCGGCTGCGGCGCGTAGTAGCCGCCCTGTGGCGGCGGAGGGGGCGGCGGGGACTGCGGACCGTACTGCGCCGCGGCGGGCGCGGCGGACACGATGGCGAGCGCGAGAAACGACAGGGTGCTGACGAAGGCCAAGGATATCGACTTGTGACGCATAGGCTCCTCCCGCCGTGGCGTTCGGCCACGGGGTCTGACGACGGCTCGGCCATTGTCGCCGCAGGCGCTGATCCACACAACCGCCGACCCTCTAAGGTGTGACTTTTTCACGCGTTTGGCTGTGCTAGAGTCCCCCGGCTCATGGGCGAGAACGAAAGCGCATACAAAGACACGATCATCCTGCCGGAGACCGAGTTCCCGATGCGAGGCAACCTCGCGAAGCGCGAACCGGAGCTCCTGGCGAAGTGGGCTGCCGAGGATCTGACCGGTCAGATCGCCGCCGCGCGCGCCGACGGGCCGAAGTTCGTCCTGCACGACGGCCCGCCCTACGCGAACGGGAACATCCACTACGGCCACATTCTCAACAAGACCCTGAAGGACATGGTCGTGAAGTACCGGACCATGGTCGGCGACTCGGCGCCCTATGTGCCGGGTTGGGACTGCCACGGGTTGCCCATCGAGCTCGCCGTCGAGCGCGAGCTCGGCGCCAAGAAGGCGGAGATGTCCAAGCTGGACATCCGCAAGGCCTGCCAGGCCGCCGCGCTCAAGTGGGTGAACGTGCAGCGCGACGAGTTCAAGCGCCTGGGCGTCTTCGGCGACTGGGAGCACGCGTACCTCACGCTGCAGCCCGGCTACGAGGCGGCGATCGCGCGCGCGGTCGCGGCGTTCGCGCGCGCGGGGTACCTGTACCGCGGCAAGAAGCCGGTGCACTGGTGCATCTCCTGCCAGACCGCGCTCGCCGAGGCCGAGATCGAGCACAAGGACCACACGTCGCCGTCGATCTACGTGCGCATGACCCTGGAGCAGGACGGCGGCACGCTCGACACGCGGCTGGCCGGCAAGCCGGTGTCGCTGGTGATCTGGACGACCACCCCGTGGACGCTGCCGGCCAACCTCGCGGTCGTCATGCAGCCGTCGTTCGAGTACGTCGCGATCCCGTCGGGACGCCCGGACGGCGAGCATCTGATCGTCGCCAAGGCGCGCGCCCAGGCGTTCCTCGAGACGGTCAAGCTGCCCGTCGACGAGTCGACCTGGATCGCGCTCGACCGCGCCAAGGTCGAGCAGCTCGAGGGCAAGCGCTACCGCCACCCGTTCCTCGACACGCCGCGTGCCGACGTCGACTTCCGCGTCTGGTTCGGCGACCACGTCACCCTCGACGCCGGCACCGGGCTCGTGCACACGGCGCCCGGCCACGGGGCCGACGACTACAAGATCGGCCAGGAGCACGGGCTCGCCACCTACGCGCCCGTCAACGACGCGGGCGAGTTCACGGCGGACGCGCCGGCCCAGTGGGTCGGCCTGAAGACCTTCGACGCCAACTGGAAGATCGTCGCGTTCCTGAGCTCCATCGGCGCGCTGCTCTCCGAGCTGAAGGACAAGATCAAGCACAGCTACCCGCACTGCTGGCGCTGCAAGAACCCGGTGCTGTTCCGGGCCACGCTGCAGTGGTTCATCGGCCTGGATCACCACGACCTGCGCAAGCGCGCGCTCGAGGAGATCGACCGCACCCGCTTCATCCCGCCCTGGGGCCGGAACCGTATCCACGGCATGATCGAGCACCGGCCCGACTGGTGCCTGTCGCGCCAGCGCGCCTGGGGCGTGCCCATCCCGGTGTTCTACTGCCAGGGCTGCGACGAGCCGCTCGTCGACGCCGGGGTCATGGAGCACGTCGCCGGCATCTTCGCCGAGGAAGGCGCCGACGCCTGGTTCGCGCGCGAGGCCGCGGGGTTGGTGCCGCCGGGGCAGAAATGTTCCAAGTGCGGCGATGGTTCGTTCCGCAAGGAGAACGACATCGTCGACGTGTGGTTCGAGTCGGGCGTCAGCTGGTACGCGGTCTGCGCGCAGCGCGCCGAGCTCGGCGTGCCCGCCGACCTGTACCTCGAGGGCTCGGATCAGCACCGCGGCTGGTTCCACTCCTCGCTGCTGGCGGGCGTGGGCATCGCCGGACACGCGCCGTTCAAGGCCGTGCTCACGCACGGCTTCGTGCTCGACGAGATCGGCAAGCCGTACTCCAAGTCGGACATCGAGAAGGCGCGCAAGGAAGGCCGCAAGGTCGAGTACATCCCGCCCGAGGACGTCATCGGCCAGCAGGGCGCCGAGCTCTTGCGCCTGTGGGTCTCGTCGGTCGAGTTCCGCAGCGACATGAGCTACTCGCGCACGATCCTCAACCAGCTGGGCGAGTCGTACCGCAAGTACCGCAACACCAGCCGCTTCGTGCTGGGCAGCCTGAGCGACTTCGATCCGGCCAAGGACTCGGTGCCGCGCGCCGAGCTCGCCGGCCTGGACGCCTGGGCCATGGCGCGCTTGGGCGACTTCATCGCGCGCGTGCGCCGCGCCTACGACGAGTACGAGTTCCACGTCGTGTTCCGCGCCATCATCGACTTCGTCACCGTCGATCTGTCGGCGTTCTACCTGGACGTCACCAAGGATCGCCTCTACTGCGACGCGCGCGACTCGCGCTCGCGGCGCGCGGCGCAGACGGTCATGTACGCGACCGGGCGCGCGCTCGCCACGCTGGCCGCGCCCATCCTCGCCTTCACCGCCGAGGACATCTGGGCGCACCTGCCGCGCGCGCAGGGCGACGCGACCAGCGTTCACCTGGCGCTCATGCCCGACGGTGCGGCGCTCGACCTGGACAGCGACTTCGCGAAAAAGTGGACCACGCTGCTCGACTACCGCGCGCGCGTGCTCGCGGCGCTCGAGCCGTTCCGCGCCGCCAAGCACGCGCCGCTCGACGCCCGCGCGACCGTGAAGCCGGCCGCCCGCGACCGCGCGCTGCTCGCGGGCATGCTCGCCGAGCTGCCCGATCTGTTTGTCGTCTCGGCGGTCGTGCTCGACCCGGCGGACGCCGCCGGCGAGGCCGAGATCACCGTGGACCAGGCGCCCGGCACCCGCTGTGCGCGCTGCTGGAAGTGGCACGAGGCGGGCGGCGAGATCGACCCGCGTTGTGCTCGAGTTCTCTCGGAGATGAAGAAGGCCAGCTGATGGGACGCCGCTACAAGATCTTCGCAATCGTCGCCGTGGTGACGATCTTCCTCGACCAGCTCACCAAGTGGTACGCCCGCGACCAGCTCGTCTGGGGCCGGGGCGTCGACTTCATCAAGGGCTACTGGGACTGGCGGCTGTCGTTCAACACCGGCAGCGCCTTCGGCATGTTCGCCGGCCAGTCGGGCTCGCGCATCTTCCTGTCGATCGTGGGGGTCGCCGCGACGGTCGCGATCTTCTTCATCCTGCGCAAGGCGCGCGATCATCAGACCTGGATGACCGCCGCGCTCGGCCTCGTCGCCGGCGGCGCGATCGGCAACGTGATCGACCGCATCCTCG
>JBKJOI010000533.1:0-4691 GCA_046595695.1 Haliangiales bacterium
CCGGCCTTGGCCAGCGCCTTGCGCGTGGCCGGCGCGGGGCCGGTGAGCATGATCGTGGGATCGGCGCCCGACAGCGCGGTGGCCACGATGCGCGCGCGCGGCTTGAGCCCCAGCTCCTTGCCCTTCTCCGCCGAGCCGATCAGCACCAGCGCCGCGCCGTCGACGATGCCCGAGGAGTTGGCGGCGGTGTGCACGTGCTCGATGCGCTCGACCCAGTGGTACTTCTGCAGGGCGACCGCGTTGAAGCCGCCCATCTCGCCGGTCATCGCGAACGACGGCTGCAACTTGGCGAGCCCCTCGACCGTGGAGGCCGGCTTGATGAACTCGTCCTCGGCCAGGATCGTCAGGCCGTTGCGATCCTTGACCGGGATCACCGAGCCGGCAAACCAGCCGTTCGCGCGGGCGCGCGCGGCGCGCACGTTGGACTCGACGGCGAAGCGATCGACGTCCTCGCGCGAGAAGCCCTCGAGCGTCGCGATCAGGTCGGCGCCGATGCCCTGCGGCACGAAGCCGGTGCCGTAGTTGGTCATCGGGTCCATCGCCCAGGCGCCGCCGTCCGAGCCCATGGCGACGCGCGACATCGACTCGACGCCGCCGGCGAGCACGAGATCCTCGAAGCCGGAGCGGACCTTCTGCGCGGCGAGGTTGACCGCCTCGAGGCCCGAGGCGCAGAAGCGGTTCACCTGCACGCCCGCGACCGTGTCGGGCAGCCCGGCCGCCAGCGCCGCGGTCTTGGCGATGTCGGCGCCCTGATCGCCGACCGGCATGACACAGCCGAGCACCAGGTCGTCGATCGCGGCGGGATCGAGCGACGGCAGCCGTGCCCGGATGGCGTCGATGAGCCCGACGACCAGCGACACGGGCTTGACCTCGTGCAGCGAGCCGTCCTTCTTGCCCTTGCCGCGTGGCGTGCGGATGGCGTCGTAGATGATTGCCTCGGACATGGAGTCTCCTTGGGTCACGGGCCCTGCGGCCCGGGCGATCGTCGTGCGCGGCCTTGTTCGGGGTCTGAGAAAATGGGCCTTTTCTCGTATAGAGGCGGGTGACGTGACGCGTCAAGGAGATTCACCCGGGTTGCGCGGGCGTGGTGCCGCTCGCCGGCGTCTACCGCTTCACCCGCCTGCGCTCGCGCATGCGCTACGACTTCCGCGCCGGGCCGGTCGGCAAGGCGGCGACGGTCGCGCAGTTCCTGGCCATCCTCGCGCTGCTCGCCGAGCATCCGCTGCGGACCGCGCTGGCCACGCTCGCCGGCTGCCTCGGCCTGATCTCGGCGGGCGAGTACGTTCGTCGCGGCCTCCGGCTCGCGCGGGTCGCCGCGCGCGCCTGAGCTGCCATACACGGGCGCCGATCTCTGACAGCCTCCACGAGCGTCCGACGCCATGAGGAGCCGTGGTTACCCGCGGCGGGCTCCGAAGATCGCCGGATCGACGTCGACGCTCACCGGGCAGTGATCCGAGCCGCGCACGTCGGGATGGATCGTTGCCGCGCGCACGAAGCGCATCGCGGCCGGCGAGGCCAGGACGTAGTCGATCCGCCAGCCGATGTTCTTCTCGCGCACGCCGATGCGCTGGCTCCACCAGGTGTAGTGCCCGGGCGCCTTCTCGAAGTGACGGAAGGTGTCGACCCAGCCCGCGCGCACCCAGCGGGCGAACTCGCGCCGCTCGATGGGCATGAAGCCGCTGTTCTCGACGTTCTGGCGCGGCCTGGCCAGATCGATGGCCTCGTGCGCGGTGTTGAAGTCGCCCATCACCAGCACGCGCCCGGCGCGCAGCTCGGGTGAGAGCACCTCGAAGAGCCGCCTGTAGAAGCGCAGCTTGTACGGCACCCGGCTGTTGTCGCGCGCGGTGCCGCTGCCCTTCGGGAAGTACGCGTTCACGATGGTGAGCTCACCGAAGCGCGCCATGACCACGCGGCCCTCGTCGTCGAGGGCGCGGACGCCGAGCGAGCTCGCCACCGAGTCGGGCGGGCGACGCGCGTAGATGGCGACGCCGCTGTAGCCGGGCCGCGTGCCGGCGACGATGTGCGCCGACCAGCCGGTCGGTGCGAGCAGATCGGCGGGCAGCTGTTCGACGCGCGCGCGCACCTCCTGCAGCCCGACGATGTCGGCGCTGGCCTGGCCCAGCCAGTCGAGGAAGCCCTTGCGGTGGACCGAGCGCAGGCCGTTGACGTTCCACGACACGATGCGTGCCGAGGGGCGCGGAGGCTCGCCCGTCGTCACGGCCGCCCCGGGGTCTCACCCAGCAGCGCACGCAGCGCCTGCGCCCCGCGCGAGGTGAGCTCGACCTCGCGCCCGTCGAGCTCGCGCACGATCCACTTCCGGACGAGCCAGCGCGAAAGGATCGCCGCCGCGAGCGAGCCGAGCCCTTCCATCACCCGGCGATGCGTCGCCGCTCCGCCGCAGCCTCGGCCGCGTAGTGCGCAGCCAGCTCGTTCAGGCCGTGGCGCTCGGCCGCCACGGCCGCGCGCTCCAGCAGCTCGAGCGTGGTGCGCGCGAGCTCGCGCGCCAGGCCGTCGCAGGTGCGCACGAGCTGCGTCGCGGCCTCGCCGCGCGGCAGCGCCGCGGCGATGGCGAAGCCCTGCGAGACCAGGGCGCGGCCGAGGCCGATGCGGTGCCAGTGTCCGTCCTCGCGCGTCGGCGCGATCGCCCGGACGAGCTCGACGGCGGCCTCCTCGGCCTGCCCGGCGGCGAGCAACTCGGCGGCGAGCGCCTGCAGGTGGCGCGCGCGATCGGACGGGTCGGTGGCGCGCGCGGCCAGCTCGCGTTGCGCGGCCGCCGCGGCCCGGTGCTCGCCGAGCCCGCGGCGGTAGAAGGCGAGCGTGCCCAGGAACGTCGGGTCGCCGACCCGCGCGCGCTCCAGGCGATCGAGCAGCGCCGACGCCCAGGCGCGCTCGTCCCAGTCGAGCGCGAGGTCGACGAGCCAGGCGACCTCTTCGTCCTGCCAGCGAGCGGCGAAGTAGCGCTGCTTGCCGTCCCACCACACCGCCAGGTCCTCGGCGGAGAAGGCCGACTCGCCGCCCGCGAGCATGACCTCGGCCGCGCGGGCGCGGAGCGGCTCGTCGAGGGCGGCCAGCGCCGCCATCGCCGGCTCGATGCCCGCCGAGAGCAGGTACTCGCGATCGAAGCCGCACGCCGCGTCGAAGCTGGCGAGCTTGGCGCGCGCGAACCGGCCGAGGTCATCGGGGTCGCGGAAGCGCGCCAGCAGGAACGCGGCGAGGTCGAGCATCGAGGCGCCCTGGGTCTCCTCCTCGGCACGGATCTCCGCCTCGAGCAGGCAGCGCAGGAGCGGCGCGTCGCCCGCACCCCGGTCGTACTGCAACCCCACGAGCAGCCGGGCCCGCGCTCCGCGCCCCTCATCGATGAAGGGCACGTCGCGCTGCCGCGCCACGCGCGCCGCGACGGCCGCCAGCTCACGCCGCGTCCACTCCCCGACCTCGCCATCGAGCTCGCCGGCCTTCATGGGCGTCGCTAGTTGCTACCACGATTGGCGCGGGCAATGAGAAGGTTGGCAGAGGCGCGGCATGACGACGACCACCGCAACACCGACGAGCCCACCGGCGACGACGATCCACCGCGGCGACGTGTTCTGGATGGGGCCGGATGACTCGCGCGGGCCGGCCCCGACCTACTCCCATCCCTACGTGGTGGTCCAGGACGACGTCTTCAACCACTCGCGCATCACGACCGTGGTCGTGTGCTCAGAAGCGATTCATCCTGGCGGCTGCCCGGGTCCCGTCGGAGTTCGCAGGATCTCGCGCGCGACGCTGGCGGCGATGAGAACCGGGTCATAGACGGGCGCCAGCGGCGGGGCATACGCGAGATCGAGCGCCTCCAGCTGCGCGGCGGTCATGCCGGAATGGAGAGCGGTGGCGAGCACGTTGATGCGCCCCGCCACCGACTCGCCGCCCACCATTTGGGCACCCAGGAGTCGTTCACTGCCGCGCTCCACGAAGAGGACGGTCGTGATGAGCTTGGATCCGGGGTACGCGTGGCCACGGCTCCGATGCGTCGACGTTGCGCTCACGGCCGATAGCCCGAGCCGTTCGGCATCGGTGCGGCCCAGACCCGTGCGTCCGACTTCCAGACCGAAGACCTTGAACGCTGCCGTGCCCACGATGCCACGGAACCGTTCATCACCTCCGGCGGCGTTGGCGCCCGCCACCTTGCCCTGCTTGTTCGCAGTCGTGCCGAGCGGGATCCAGGTGGGGCGACCGCTCACGAGATGTTCCGCCTCGGCGCAGTCCCCGGCCGCGTAGACGTTGGGTGCGCTTGTTCTCAGGCGGTCATCGACGGCGATCGCTCCGGTCGGCCCCAGCGCGATACCCGCGGCTTTCGCCAGACCCACGCTGGGCCGAACACCCACGGAGACGAGGACCAGCCCCGCGGAGAAGTCGCCACGATCCGTGTGAACCACAAGCCCTCGCGAATCCCGCACGATGCCGCTCACGGCGATCCCCGTCTCCACACGGACACCGTTTCGTTCGAGTTCCTCTTGGACCAGCTTCGCAGAAGCCCCAGGGCCCCGGGATGGTTTCCATATGAACTGATTGACAGACACGCCCGGGCACGCGACTTGCGGAGCGCGCGCGGTATGCGCTTGCGCTGCCAAGTTCCTTACGTGACAACGTCGAAGTCCTCTCACAAGCGCCGCACCCGAGGCGTGAAGGCGTGCCCCACTCGTGTAGCGGCGTCG
>JBKJOI010000593.1:0-21744 GCA_046595695.1 Haliangiales bacterium
CTGCGCGGCCGCTGCTACGAACGCGAGTCGGTGCCCTTCAAGACCCTCGACACCGTCGTCGACGCGCTGACCACGCACCTGCTCGTCCTGCCGCCTCGCGATCTCGAGGCCGTCCTGCCGCCCGACGTCGAGGCGCTGGCGCGGCTCTTTCCCGCGACCCGGCGGGTGCGCGAGATCGCCGAACCGGAGGTGCGCACGCTGCAGCCGCCCGATCCCATCGAGCTGCGTCGTCGCGCCTTCGGTGCTCTGCGTGCGCTGCTCGGTCACCTCGCGCGGCGCGGGCCGCTCGTGGTGGCGATCGACGATCTGCAGTGGGGTGACGCCGACAGTGGCAACTTCCTCGCCGAGCTGCTCCTGCAGTCCGACGCGCCGCCGATCTTCTTGCTCCTCGCGCACCGCCAGGAGGACGAGGCGACGAGCGCGCTGCTCACCGCGCTGCGCCGTGCGCGCTCGCCGCTGACCGCCGGCGATCGGGCCGGCACCATGGCGCTCGAGGAGCTCACCCTCGAGCCGCTGTCCAACCGCGAGGCCGCCCGGCTCGTGCAGCTGGTCGGCGGCCACCCCAACCCGCGGCACGCGCGCTCGGTGGTTCGGGACGCCGGCGGCAGCCCACTCTTCCTCTCCGAGATGGTGCGCAGCGGCGAGGTGGCGGGCAGCCTCGAAGACGCCATCCAGTCCCGCGTGGCGCGCCTACCCGAGGGGGCGCGCGCGCTCCTGCAGGTCTGCGCGGTCGCGGCCCGGCCGCTCACCCAGAGCATCGCGGTGCGCGCCGCCCAGCTACGCGATGGGGGCACCTTCCTGGCCAAGCTGCGCGCCGAGCGGCTGTTGCGCGTGCGCCGCGCCGGCGACGCCGAGCCCGAGCTCGAGGTCTACCACGACCGTATTCGCGCCGCGATCGTCGGCAGCCTCGATCGATCCGCGCTCGTCGAGCGGCACCGGCAGCTGGCGACCACCCTGGAGGGCGCGCCGAACGCCGACCACGAGGCGCTGGTAGGGCACTGGGTAGGAGCGGGCTCGCCCACCCGGGCCGCCGGCCACGCCGCGCTCGCCGCCCGGGCGGCCGAGGAGCGCCTCGCTTTTCACCGCGCCGGCGACCTCTACGCCTTTGCGCTCGAGTACGGCTCCCACGACGCCGCGGCGACCCGCGGCTTGCGCACGCGCATGGGCCACGCGTTCGCGCACTCGGGGCGGCTGGCCGCGGCGGCCGAGGTGTTCGCGCAGGCGGCCGCGGCGGCCACGGACCAGCACGAGCGGCTCGAGCTCCGCCGGCTCGAGCTCGAGCAGCGCCTGCACTGCGGCCAGCTCGAGGCCGGCCTCGAGCTCGCCGGCCAGCTGCTCGAGGGTCTCGGCTTCCATGTGCCGACCTCGCGCCCTCGCGCCATCACGGCCATGCTGTGGCAGCGGCTGCTGCTCAGGCTGCGCGGGCTCGAGTTCACCGAGCGCGCCGAGGCGACCATCGCGCCGGAGGTGCTGCAGCGCCTGGATCTCCTGCAGGCCCTCTCGAACGGCCTGGCCTTCTCCAGCCCGGTCTACGCCCGCGCGCTGCAGACGCGCTTCGTGCGCGAGGCCCTGGATGTCGGCGAGCCGCACCGCCTGGGCTTCGCGTTCTCCCTCGAGACCGGCTACCTCGGGACGCTGGGCGCGAGCCACTACGCCGCCTCGCAGGCGCTCGGCGAGCGCACCGTCGCGCTCGGGCGCCGGCTCGGCGATCCGGGCATCGAGGGCCATGGGCTCGCCAACGCCGCGCTGTCCGCGTACCTGTCGGGGTTCTGGCGCGAGTCGCTCGAGCGCGCGCGCGCTGCGGAACGCGCGCTGCGCGATCACGGCCGGAGCGCGCGCTGGCTGCTCAACCTCACCGAGTACTTCATGGGCACCATGAACTGGTATCTGGGCGACGTGCGCGAGATGGTCCGGCTGCTGGCGCTCTACCTGCACGATGCCGAGGAGCGCGGCGACCTCTACGCCCAGCGGGCGCTGCGCAGCTGGCGCACCAACGTGGCGTGGCTGGCGATCGGGCAGCCCGCGGAGGCGCGCGCGCAGCTCGCGAGCGTGGCCTCGCCGCCGCCCGGCCGCGGCCAAGCAGCGCACCTGGCTCACTACTACGAGCTCGTCTCGAGAGTGCAGATCGATCTCTATGAAGGGGCCGGCGAGGTGGCGCTCGCCCGCGTCGAGGCGCTGTGGCCAGCGCTGCACGCGGCCATGCTGCTGCGCATCCAGTTCGTCCACATCGAGTCTTACTTCCTGCGTGGGCGTGCGGCGCTCGCCGCGGCCCACGCTGCGGCGCCGGAGGCGCGGGTGCGCCACCTGCGGCTCGCGCGCGCCTGCGCCAGGAAGCTCGACGGCGCGGGCGCCGCGTGGGGCATGGCGCTGGCCGCGATCGTGCGCGCCGGGGCCGCCCGGCTCGCGGGACAAACCGCCGCGGAGGTCGAGCTCCTGCGCCGCGCCGCGGAGCGCCTCGACGGCGCCGACATGACGCTCTTCGCCGCCGCCGTGCGGCACCGGCTGGGCATCTGCCTGGGCGGTGTCGAGGGTGCGGCGCTCACCCGAGCGGCCGACGAGAGGTTCGTCACCCAGGGCGTCGCCGCTCCAGCGCCGATCCGGCGCGTGCTGCTCGGTCTCGCGAGCGAATGATGCGGCTCGGCGCCGAAGCGGTCCGCTGCTACATTGCTGATGTGTCGGGCATCGTGGAGCGATGAAGACGGTGCTGGTCATCTCGGGGATGGACCCGACGGGCGGGGCGGGGATGCTCGCGGACGTGCGCGTGGCGGCGATGCATGGCGTGAGGGCCGTGGGCGTGGCCACCGCGGCGACGGTGCAGGACACGAACGGCGTCAGGGCGGTGGAGCCGTCGGCGGCGAGCGTGGTGAAGGCGCAGCTCATGACGCTGCTCGACGACGTGCACATCGACGCGGTGAAGATCGGGATGCTCGGCGACGAGAGCATCGCGCGCGTCGTGGCCGAGGTGATTGGCATGCTCACGGCGCCCACGGTCTGGGATCCAGTGCTCATGCCGACACGCGGCGGGGTTCCGCTGCTGCGCGGCGACGTTCGCCACGCGCTGGCGGCACTCTTGCCGCAGGTTCGGGTGATGACGCCGAACCTCGACGAGGTCGAGGCGATCTCGGGCGTGCGCATCCTCGACGTCCCGGGCATGCGCCAGGCGGCGACCGCGCTGCGGGCAGCGGGCGCGCGCGCGGTGCTCATCAAGGGCGGGCACCTGCCGCCGTCGCAGGACGCGACCGATCTGCTCGACGACGACGGGCTGGTCGTCACGCTGGCCGGCGAGCGCATCGATGCGGGCCCGGTGCATGGCACGGGCTGCGTGCTGTCGACCGCGCTCGCGTGCGCCATGGCGGACGGCCAGACGCTGCAGCAGGCGGCGGTGTCGGCGAAGAACTTCCTCGACCTCCGGCTGCGCGCGCTGCTGGTCGTCGGGCGCGGCGCCCGCTGTCTGGTCTGACGCGCGTGGCGGGCACTTGCGGGCGCGCGCGCGCATCGTAGAGGTTCATGCGAATCTTCGTCACCGGAGCGACGGGCTACCTGGGCAAGCCGCTGGTCGCGGCGCTGGGCGCACGCGGCGATCAGGTGGTCGCGCTGTCGCGCGCGGGCGGTGCCGAGCTCGGGTCGCACGTCGAGTCGGTCGTGGGCGACCCGTCGGTCGCGGGCGACTGGCAGGCGCGCGTGGCCGGCTGTGACGCGGTCATCCACCTGGCCGGCGAGTCGATCGCCGCCGGCCGGCTCGACGCCGCGCACCGCGAGCGTGTGATCGCCTCACGCCGCGACGGCACGCGCCAGGTGGTCGCGGCGATCGGCGCGGCGCCCCCGGCGGCGCGGCCGCGCGTGCTGCTCTCGGCGAGCGGCGCCGACTTCTATCCGTTCGACGATTCGGACCGCAGCTACGCCGAGAACGCCGGCGCGGGCGACACCTTCCTCGCCGAGGTATGCCGGGTGTGGGAAGCCGAAGCGCGGGCGGCGGCGGCCCACGGCGCGCGCGTCGTGTGCCTGCGCACCGGCGTCGTGCTCGGCGCGGGCGGCGGCGGCGCGCTCGCCAAGATGGTCGCGCCGTTCAAGATGTTCGTCGGTGGACCGATCGGTTCGGGGCGGCAGTGGTTCTCGTGGGTGTCGCTCGAGGACGCCGTGGGCGCTTACCTGCACGCGCTCAAGAAGGACGCGCTCGCCGGCGCGGTGAACCTGGTCGCGCCGGGGGCGGTGCGGCAGAAGGAGCTCGCGCGCGCGCTCGGCCGCGCGCTCGGCCGGCCGTCGTGGGCACCGGTGCCGGCGTTCGCGCTGCGCACGGTGGTCGGCGGCCTCGCCGAGTACCTGCTGAACGGCCGCCGCGCCGTGCCCGCGGCGCTCACGCGGGCGGGTTACGCATTCCGTCACGCCGACGTCGCCGCGGTGCTCGCCGAGACGCTGTAGCCGGGGGGAGGCGCGTGCAGCGCGCCGCACGCGCCTGCGCCGCGCGCGCCGGTCGCTACTTTCGCTTCGACTCGATCCGGTACTTCTGCACCAGCCGGATCAGGTTGCGCCGCGAGATGCGCAGCTCGCTCGCCGCGCGCGTCTTGTTGCCCTGGTGCCGCTTCAGCACTTCGCTGATCATGTGCCGCTCGAGCGCCGCGACCGCCTCGGGCAGCCCGCCGGCGTCGCCCGCGGCATCGCCCGCAGTACCGGGTGCGCTGCCGCTACCGCCACGCTGGCGGATGCGCGGCGACAGCAGCTCCTCGCCGACGAGCCGCTCGTCGCCGGCGAGCACCACGAGCCGCTCCATCTCGTTCTCGAGCTCGCGCACGTTGCCGGGCCACGCGTAGTCGAGCAGCCGCTCGAGACAGCCGCGCGTGAGCTTCTTCAGCTTGCCGCGTGCGCGCCCGTGCTTGCGGAGGAAGTGCTCGACGAGCACCGGGATGTCCTCCTTGCGCTCGCGCAGCGGCGGCACGGTCAGGTTGATGACGTTCACGCGGTAGTAGAGATCCTCGCGGAACGCGCTGGTCGCGACCATGTGTGCCAGGTCGCGGTTCGTCGCGGCGATGATGCGCACGTCGACCTTGCGCGACTGCGTGTCACCGACGGGGATGAAGGTGCCCTCCTGCAGCACGCGCAGGAGCTTCACCTGCAGCATCGCGGACATGTCGCCGATCTCGTCGAGGAAGAAGGTGCCGCCGTCGGCGATCTCGAAGAGGCCCTGCTTGTCGGCGATGGCGCCGGTGAAGGCGCCCTTCTTGTGGCCGAAGAGCTCGCTGTCGAGCAGGTTGTCGTTGAACGCCGAGCAGTTCTGGACCACGAAGCGGCGGCCCGCGCGCGCCGAGTTGTAGTGGATGGCCTTGGCGATGAGCTCCTTGCCGGTGCCGTTCTCACCCTGCACCAGCACCGTCGAGTCGGAATCGATCACGCGGTCGAGCACGCGATACAGGTCGTGCATCGCGCGCGCCCGGCCGATGATCGCGTCGTAATCGTAGCGCAGCTGGGGCGAGTCGTCGCCGCGACCGCCCACGCTCGTGCTCGCGCCCTGGCCAACCGCGGCGCCGGTGGTGCCCAGGTACGAGCCCAGTTCGTCAGCGCACAGCTGCACCAGGTCGCGCACGTGCGCCAGGTCGTTGGGCGCTAGCCGCAGCGCGCCCACGATGACGAGCGCGCCGGCGGGTGCCTTGCGCGCGATCACCGGGACGGTGACGCTCTCGAGCCCGGCGTGCGCCGCCTGCAGCGCCGCGTGGTCGTCGGCGGCCACGAACGAGACGCCGACCTCCCAGCGCTTCAGCAGATGCGACACGAGTGGCCGCACTTCGGAGAGCTCGAGCAGCGATGCGGCGTCCATCGCGGCGTAATGTGACAGAGTGTCACACTGCGCCGCAAGAGTTTCATGAGCTTGCGAGCGCGATCCAGAGCGCTTCACGGTTCTCGGCCCACGCCGCCTCGGGTGTCATGCGCGGGATCTCGAGCGTGATGACCTCGAGGCCGCGCTCGACGCCGTAGAGGCTGCCGAACGAGCCGGGCGTGGGATAGCCGATGTCGGCGCTGGCGCCGTAGCCGTTCGCGGCGCCCATGCGCTCGGCCAGCTCGCGCGCGGGCCCGTCGTAGTTCACGGTGCGAAAGGGTGAGTGCAGCGCGACGATGCGCGAAGGCGCCGCGCGCTCGAGGAGCGCCGCGAGCGCCTGGGTCTCGACCTCCGACGCCGGCGTCGCGCCCGGGTGCTGGTCGCCGGGGAACTCGGGCGCCCAGTTCCTGGCCGCCCAGTTGCGGTTGAGATCGACGCCGCGTTCGCTGTTCTTGCGCCCGATGACGAAGCCATCGGGGTTCACGACCGGCGCGATCCAGACGTCGCGCTCGAGCCGTGCCGCGCGCTCGCCGCGCGCGACGATGGCGTCCAGCTCCTCGGCGAGCCAGCGCAGGCAGTACGAGCCGAGCGGTTCGTTGCCGTGGATGGAGCCGTGCAGGAGCACGGGCGCCGCGCCGCTGCGTCCGCTACCGTGCCACACGCGGTGCGCGAGCGGCCGGCCGGCGGTGGAGCGCCCGTGCTCGATCCACGGTGGCGCGGTGAAGTGGGGCAGGAGCTCGGCGGGTGTCACGACGGTCGACGCCCGATCAAGCCGCCCGCTTCTCGTGCGCCTTGCCGACGATCGTGGCCAGGCCGTAGGCATAGAGCGCGGTGGCCGAGAGGATCCAGATCGCCGGGAAGACGGTGGCGCCCAGGTTCTTGGTGACCACTTCGATGGGCGCCTTCTTGATGATCGGGAGGATCGCGGTGGCGCCCAGCAGCAGCAGCGGCACCACCAGGATCAGACACCACGCGAGCGCCGTACCCATCGGCTGCGCCGAGGGCTTGAGCCACGCGAGCAGCGGCGTCACGCCGAAGACGAACAGCGCGAGCATGCCGAAGACGAGGAGCTTCTCGGCGCCCTCGGCCTGGCCGAGCTGCTCCTTGAGCGCGAGCAGCGGGATCTTCGAGCCGCCGCCACCGTCGGCGGGCACCAGAAAGACGGCGAGCGCGGCGATGCCGGCGAAGGTGCCGAGCAGGCGCGCCGCCATGGAGCTCGGGTACTTCGCGCGCAAGAGCAGCGCCGCGGGACCAACGAGCAGCGTCGCGAAGAGCGCCCAGGCGCGCCAGCCGAGCGCCTCGCCCTGGCCGCTCGACGCCATCGAGACGACGACGACGACGAGCGGGATGAGCCCCGCCGCCAGTGCCCCGGCGCCGCGCGCCAGTACGGAGGCAGGCGCCGCACCGAGCACGAGCGCGAGCAGCCCGCTGACCGCGATGCTGATGGGCAGCAGCTTGTCGAGCACCTTGGTCGCGTCGGAGATCATGGTCCAGGAGAACGCCGCCTTGCCGGTGCTCGTCGACCACGGGATCACGAAGGTCGCGAGCAGGAGCACGCCGAAGACCACCATGAGCAGCCGCAACGACGTGGCCCACGGCTCGATCGGCGCCATCGCGCGCGACGCGGTCTCCGAAGCCAGGATCTTGGGCCGTGTGATCGGCGCGGTCGCGTCGGCGTTCGGCATGCCGCCGGTGGCGGCGGCCGAAGCCAAGCCGCTGCTGCCACCGCCCCCGAGGTTTCCGAAGTTGGCGCCGCCGCCGAGCTGCGGGCCGCCGCCGCCGAGCTGCGGGCCGCCGAGCTGCGGGCCGCCGAGCTGCGGGCCGGAAGGCGGTGCCATGGGCGCGGGGGCACCGAACGGCGCACCCATGCCGGAAGGCGGTGCCATGGGCGGCGGCGCGCCGAACGGAGCCGGCGGCGCCATGCCGGAAGGCGACCCCATGGGCGGCGGGGCACCGAACGGCGCACCCATGCCGGAAGGCGCACCCATGCCGGAAGGCGGCGCCATGGGCGACGGCGGGGCACCGAACGGCGATCCCGCGGGCGGCCCGCTCGGCGGCAGCATCGGGGCCACGGCCATCATGGTCGCCGCGAGGCCCGGCGCCACGGGCGCCACCGGCGGCGGCGCGGCGAACGGCGCGGCGAACGGTGCCGCGGGCGGCGGCGCGGCCATCGGTGGCGGGGCCGCGAACGGCGCCGCGGCGGGCGGTGCCCCGGGCGGCCTCGCCGGCGGAGCGGCCGCACCCGGGCCCTGCGGCTGCAGGTTCTTCAGCATGTCCCCGGTGACGGCGGCGTAACCCATCATGGTCTTCGCCGGCCCTCCCGGCGGCCCGGCCATGGGCCGCCCCGCGCCGGCACCCGGAATCGCGCCTGGCGCCGGTGCGTCGGTCTTGGCGCCGCAGAAAACGCAGTGCAGCGCCGAGTCCGGAATTTCCTTCACGCAGCTAGGACACTTCTTCACGCGGCCCCCCTTTTTCGGACACGTGCAGGTGGAAAAACCCCCGAAACGCCGCGATTATAGGGCGACCCGACGCCCGGGTCTATGCGGAGGACGGATGGCCACTCTCGGGGAGCTCAACGGACATGCGGTGCGGCTCTACGCACGCGGCGATGCACTCGCCGCGCTGCGCTGCTACGACGCGATGGTCGCGGCCGCGCCACTCGCCTACGACGCGCGCATGAAGGTCGGCGACTGCCTGGTCGCGCTCGGGCAGCGGGCCGAGGCCACCGACATCTACCGCGCGGTCGCCTGGTTCTGCGTGAAGTCGGGCCACCCGCTCGACGCGGTCGTGTGCGCGCGCCTCGTCGAGGCCACCTCGGGCACGCCCGCCGAGGAGATCGTCTCGGCGCTGGTCGCGATGTACGGCAGAGGCGTAGGCGCGCTGGGCAAGATGGCCGCGCGCATCGCGCCACCCGGCGCCGACACGCCGGTGCCCGCGCCGCCCGATCTGCGCGTGCCGCCCGCGCCCAGCTTCGTCGCCGAGGCCGCGCAGCGCGCGCTGCATTGCCTGGACGGCTTCGATGACTTCCCCGAGGCGCTGCACGCGATCCCGCTGCTCTCCGAGCTGACCGACCAGGGCTTCCGCCGCGTGCTCTCGGCGCTGCTGGTGAAGCGGCTGCCCGATGGTGAGATGATCATCCGCGAGGGCGAGCCGGGCACCTCGTTCTTCTTCCTCGCGGGTGGCGAGGTGCGCGTGTTCTCGACTGACTCGCTGGGCCAGCAGAACGATCTCGCACGCCTGCACGAGGGCTCGCTGTTCGGCGAGATGGCGCTCATCAGCTCGCAGCCGCGCACCGCGTCGGTGGCCGTGGTCGGCGAGGCTGACCTCCTCGAGATCACGCGCGAGGCGCTCGCCGGCATCGCCGGTGAGCTCGCCCAGGTCGCCGCCGCGCTCGACAAGTTCACCCGCGAGCGCCTGCTCAAGAACCTGGTCGCGACCTCGCCGATCTTCCGCCCGTTCTCGCGCGTGCAGCAGCTCGATCTGCTGCGCCGCTTCACCGGCCACGACGCCGCACCCGACACCACGATCATCCGCCAGGGCGACGAGGGCCGCGGGCTGTTCGTCGTGCTCACCGGCGAGGTCGAGGTCACCAAGCGCGACGAGGTCGGCATCGAGGTCCCGGTCGCGACCCTCAAGGCCGGGGAGGCCTTCGGCGAGATCGCTCTCGTCCGCGGGACGCCCGCGACCGCGACCGTCACCGCGGCGCGCCAGTCCACCGTGCTCTTCCTGGGGCGCGATTACTTTGTCCGGCTGCTCCAGGCGGTTCCGGAGATTCGCCAATACTTCGAGCAGCTTACCGAGGATCGCCTGATGGAGACCCAGCTCCTCCTGTCTGACGATCAGATCGTGGAGGAGGACGAGCGCGTTCTGGTCTGAGCGCGGAACCGCGTGGGAAACGAGCGCGCCGCCCGCGCGCCTCCTATAATGAGAGACGTCATGGAAAAACCCGACATTGGCCCCTCGACTTCCCCCCGGTCGGACGCCGCCAGCGGTGGCCGCCGGAACTGGGTCTGGTTGCTCGTGCTCATCGCCGTCGCGGTGGTGTGGTGGGTCTGGAAGCCGCCCGCCGACAACGGTCGCGTCGCCGACGGAGCTGACACCGCCGCCGCGCTCGCCGAGGGTGATCCCGACGACGTCCTCGTCGATCTCCGCGACGAGCTCTCCGACGCCGAGGTCGCCGACGTCGAGCGCCGCTACGGGATCGATCTGCAGCTCGTGTCGGCGCAGTCGCACGACGAGCAGTTCTACCGCGCACACGTCGACCCCGCACGCCGCGACGCGCTGCTGAACGAGCTCGCGCGCGACGGCCGCGTCGAGACCGCCGAGCCCGACGCGGTGTACTCGCTCATCGAGACCGAGCTCGCGCCGGTCGATCCGTCGCCGCTCGCGCCGGTCGAGCTCGCGCCGCTCGCGCTCGTGCCCGCCGAGGGCCCACTGCGCGCCGGCTACCCGAACGACCCGCAGTACAAGTACCAGTGGCACATGCGCCAGATCGGCATGCCCGAGGCGTGGAAGCTCGCGCAGGGCGAGGGCGTCATCGTCGCCGTGATCGACACCGGCGTCTCCTACGAGAACTACACGCGCTACCACCTGGTGCCCGACCTGGCCGGCGTGAATTTCGTGAAGCCGTTCGACTTCGTCGGCAACCAGGCGCACGGCAACGACGACCACGGCCACGGCACGCACGTCACCGGCACGATCGCGCAGGCGACCAACAACGGCATCGGCGTGGCCGGCGTCGCGCCGGGCGCGATCATCATGCCGCTCAAGGTGCTGGGCGCGAACGGCTCGGGCTCGACCGCCGGCATCGCCGACGCGATCCGCTACGCCGCCGACAACGGTGCCAAGGTCATCAACATGTCGCTGGGTGGTCGCTTCCGCTCCAAGGTGCTCGAGCGCGCCGTGAAGTACGCCTACGACAAGGGCGTCGTGGTGGTGTGCGCCGCCGGCAACGACGGCGGACGCGTCTCCTACCCGGCGGCCTACCCGGGCGCGTTCGCGGTCGCGGCCACGCAGTTCGACGAGACGACCACCTTCTACTCGAACCGCGGCAAGGAGGTCGACATCGCGGCGCCGGGCGGCAACACCCAGGTCGACCAGAACAAGGACGGCATGCCCGACGGCGTGCTGCAGAACACCATCGAGATCGGTAACCCGGCCAAGGACGGCTACTTCCCGTTCATGGGCACGTCCATGGCGGCGCCGCACATCGCGGGCGTGGCCGCGCTCATCGTGGGCGCGGGTGTGACCGAGCCGGCCGCGGTCGAGAAGCTCATCGTCGAGTCGGCGCGCGCGCCGGCGGAAGGCCCCAACAAGGGCAAGGCCATCGACAAGCTGCGCTACGGCGCCGGCATCGTCGACGCGCCGGCGGCGCTGCGCAAGGCGCGCTCGTCGGCGGGCGGCTGGCAGCTCGGCCTGGGGCTCGTGCTCGCGGGCGCGGTCGCGGCCTCGGCGCGCCGCCGCGGCCTGGGCGTGACGCTCGGCCCGTCGTACCTGGCGGGCGTCCTCTTCGGCGCCTCAGGCCTGTTCTTCCTGCCCCTGCTGGGTAGCTTCGGCGCCAGCGTGTCGACGCTGCCGGTGCTGGAGACGCTCACGCGCGGCTTCCCGTCGTGGGACCTGTCGCTGCTCGGCCCCGCCGGCCACGGCAACGCGCTCTTCTTCTCGGCGCTCGTGCCCTTCGGCCTGCTCGCGCTGCTCTACGGCGTGCCGCGGCTGCGCGGCGTGCTGGCCGGCTTCGCGGTCGGCGTCGCGGCGCACCTGGTGTTCCACGCCGTCGCCGGCGTCACCGACGTGCGCTGGGTGCCCAACGTGCTCATGCTCGACGAGACCTGGCTGCTCGCCAACGCCGCGCTCGCCGCGGGGCTCGCCTACCTGTCGCTGCGCCGCACCTAGCTGCGCCGCACCCGGCGCGCGGCCGCCCGCTCCCGCCGCGTTAGCGCTCTGCGTCGTTCCACACTACAATCGTTCCGTGCTCTGGCGCGACCATCCTCTCCTCGGGCCAGCGGCAACCATGCCGACCCATTTCTGGGGCCCCGAGGAGCTGGACCACCAGGCCTGGATGGAGTTCGCGGCGCGGCTCGAGACCAGCCGTGAGCTCGACATGATCGTGGCCGCGCTCGACGGCGCCACGGGCGTGCTCGACGTCGGCGGCGGCACCGGCACGCTCACGACCACGATCGCGCGCCGCTTCGGCCGCTGCACCGTGGTCGAGCCCAGCGCCGCGCAGGCCGCGCGCATCCAGGCCGACCCGGGCAGCATCATCGACATCCTGCCCGGCCGTGGCGAGGCGCTACCGGTGGCGGACGGCCAGTTCGACGCGGTCATGGCCACCTGGGTGCTGCAGTACACGGCCGACCCGTTCGTCGCTGTGGCCGAGATGGCGCGCGCGTGCAGCGATACCACCGGCGCGCGCGTGCTCATCGTGCAGGCCGCCCCGGGCAACCAGATGGTCGACGTCTACAACGCCGAGGCGCGTGTGGCCGGGCTGCCGCGCGCGCACCACGGCTGGCTGCTCGCCGGCGCCATCGACGTGCTCGAGATGCGTGGCTTCACCATCACACTGGCCGGCGTACGCTCGGCGGTGCGGTTTCCCGACAGCGACGCCGCGGCGGCCACGTCGCTGCTGCAGCGCCTGCATTTCGCCGGGCACCCGCGCAGCGAGGCCATGCGCGCCGCGGTGGTCCCGATGATCCAGGAGATCTTCGCCCGGACGCCGGGCGAGCTCGCCGACGACGGTGTGCTGCTCATCGCCCGCCGTCCCTGAGCGGGCCGGCGCCGCCGCTCAGAAGCCGAGCACGCGTTCGAGCCAGAGCACGCCCAGCGCGATCGCGAGCGTGACCCCGGTGATGATCCCGCCGTACTTGATGAAGCGTAGGAAGCCGATCCGCCCGCGCTCGCCGGCGCTCTCGAAGACGATCAGGTTGGCCATGCTACCGAAGAGGGTCAGGTTGCCCGCCAGCGTCGAGGCCATGGCCAGGAGCACGTAGCCGCCGCTGGGATCGGGCAGGCTGGGCACCAGCTTCACCGCGACCAGCACGAGCGGCACGTTCGAGATCAGGTTCGACGCCACGACGATGAACGCCGCGAAGGTGAGCGGCCCGAGCGCGTCGCCGCGCGCGAACAGCGGCGTCAGGCGCTGGAACACGAGCTCGAGCGCGCCCGACTTCTCGACCCCGCGCACGACCACGAACAGGCCGGCGAAGAACAGGAGCAGGATCCAGTCGACGCGCATGAGCGCCTTCCGGGGCGCGTGGCGCGCGGCCAGCATGAGCAGCGCCGCTGCCGCCATCGCCGCGCCGGCCAGCCGGTAGCCGGCCAGGGCGAGCCCGACGAACAGCGCGAGCGCGCCGATCGCCTTGGCGGCCAGCAGCCGGTCGAGGTACGCGCGCGGCGGGCTGCGGTCCTTGAGCCGGCCCACCGGCAGCTCGCGCCGGAACAGCCAGGACAGGAGCGCCGCGTCGGCGGCCAGGCCCAGCACCGCCACCGGCAGCGCGCGCAGCGTGTACTCGACATAGCTGGGCGCGCCAGCGGCCGCGCCCACGATCATGTTCTGCGGGTTGCCGGTGTAGGTCGCGAGCCCGCCGATGTTGGTGGCGGTCGCCAGCGCCAGCAGGAACGGCAGCGCGGGCAGCTCGGCCTCGAGGATGACCGCGAGCACGAGCGGCGTGAACATGAGGCACACGGTGTCGTTCACCAGCAGCGCGGAGAGCCCACCGCTCACGAACACCAGCGCCCACAGCAGCGAGCGCGCCGAGCGCGCGCGTGTGACCACGAACCAGGCGATGTTGCGGAAGACCGCGGCCTCCATGAGGTACGCGGCGATGACCATCATGCCGAGCAGGAGCGCCAGCGTGTCCATGTGCACGGCGGCGTAGGCCTCGTCGACCGTGAGCACGCCGAGGCTGACCATCGCGACCGCGCCGCACAGCGCGGCGCCGGGCCGGTCGACCAGCACCCAGGGCAGGCGTGGGCCAGCGACGACCAGATAGGTGAGGACGAAGATGACGAGCGCGACCGTCACCGGCGACGGTGTACCACGACGCGCTGGTGCGCCGCGCCAGCGCGCGGCGCCATGGATGGCCGTCGCTGCGGACGTAGTCGAAGCCCGTCAGCCCGCGCGCGCGGACCCGCGAGCGCGGTGTAGGATGCGCCCAGCATGTACCCGACGCCCCACCGGCTGTTCATCGGCAAGGACAACCACAAGTTCTTCGTCTCGCACATGACCGTGCTGCCCAACGGCACCAAGGAGCGGCTGCACAGCCACAACTACATGGTGTCGCTGCGCATCGATCTGCGCGACATCTCGTTCAAGAACTTCCTCCACTTCGACGTGTTCAAGAAGTCGATGGAGGCGCAGTGCAAGGAGTGGGACGAGCACGTGCTCGTCGCCGAGCAGAACCCGCACCTGAAGATCGTGAAGCGCGACGCCACCGAGGTCGAGTTCACCCTCTGCGGCAAGCGCTACGTGCTGCCCGCCGACGAGGTGCTGTTCCTGCCGCTCGAGAACATCGTCGTCGAGACGCTGTCGCGCGAGTTCTGCCTGCGCGTGATCCAGCGCCTGGGCGCGACCCTCGACAAGCAGCTGGTCGCCAGCCTGGACGTGAGCGTTACCGAGACGATCGGGCAGGGCGGCGGCTACTTCCACGTGATCGCGTAGCGCCGAGCCAAGGAGCGAGAGTCCCGATGAAGTCCCCGCTGAAGCTCGACGTCCGGCTGCGTCTGTTCCTGTTCCTGACCGGCGTCTTCGTCACCTGCCTCATCGTCGGTGACCTCATCGGCGGCAAGCTCTACGCGAAGGAAGCCTTCGGCATCGAGTTCGTGATCTCGGTGGGCATGATCCCGTTCCCGGTGACCTTCCTGCTCACCGATCTGCTGAACGAGTTCTACGGCAAGAAGCTGGCGCGCGCGGTCACCCTGGTCGGCTTCGTGTGTGCGGCGCTGACGGTCGGCCTGGTCAACCTGGCGGGCGTGGTGCCGTTCGCGCCGTTCTCGGCGATCTCGCCGGAGAGCTTCGAGAACGTCTTCCTGACCTCGAACCGGATCTTCGCCGCGTCGCTGGTCGCGTTCCTGATCTCGCAGTACACCGACATCGGCGTCTTCCACGTCATCAAGAAGCTCACCCACAACCGCTACCTGTGGATGCGCGCCACCGGCTCGACCGCGGTCTCGCAGCTCATCGACACCTGCGTGATCCAGACGCTCGCCTGGGTCGGGACGCCGGTGCAGTCCAAGATCCCGAACATCATCCTGACCTCGTACGCGGTGAAGCTGGTGGTCGCCATCGCGCTCACCCCGCTCATCTACGCCGGGCACAGCCTCATCGAGCGCGGGCTCAAGCTCGAGCCGGTCGTGCTCGGGCCGGACGGCGAGCCGGTCTCGCGGGCCTGAAGCGGTTCGTCGGGACCCCGACCGGACCCCGCTCGGACGCCTAGCTACCCCTCCGCCGAAGCCACTCCCGACACGCCACTCCCGAAAAGCCAAAAGCCCTCGGTCCGTCACCGAGGGCTTTCAGCTGCGAAGCTTAGGAGTGCAGTCTAGGTCGCTACCAATCGAGGCTATTTTCGAACGAGTCCAGGCTAGTCGTAGGCTCAAAATATGGTGGTGCAGTAATCTAACTACTCGAAATATTTGATACTAAAAGCAACTCAACCCGTTGCTACCAAAACATCCGACGGAGGTCCAACCGAACCAAGCTGCGTTACGAAGTCTGGAATAAGCAACGTCGGTGCCAGTATGGCAAGGGACCGGCTAAGCGCTTGTAATGCGAGACGATCGGTGTAATCTTCTGGGCCTGTCGCGCTTGGGGGGCCCCGTGCACCACGACATCGATGTCACGGGCACCTTGGCGCACGCAACTTTTTGCACAGAGCCCTAAGGCGGTCATGTCCGCAGCAGCCAACCTCCTGGTCGTCAACGCCGACGGACCCGAGACGCGCGTAGCCCTCATCGAGAAGGGCGTCCTCTCCGAGCTTTATATCGAGCGGAGGAAAGAGCGCGGCATCGTCGGCAACATCTATAAGGGCCGCGTCGTCCGCGTGCTCCCCGGCATGCAGGCTTCGTTCGTCGACATCGGCGTCGAGAAGGCCGCGTTCCTCTACGTTGCCGATGTCCGCGGCGGCGGCGAGTTCAAGACCATGTTCGCCGAGGACGACGAAGAGCGCGACAGCGGCGACGAGCAGCCGCGCGAAGAGTTCCCCAAGGCCACGCGCCACCAGAAGATCGAGGACCTGCTCAAGGAAGGGCAAGAGGTACTGGTCCAGGTCGCCAAGGAGCCGCTCGGCACCAAGGGCGCGCGCGCCACGTCGTACGTGTCGCTGCCCGGCCGCCATCTGGTGTTCATGCCGACCGTGGATCACATCGGCATCTCGCGGCGCATCGGCACCGACAAGGAGCGCAAGCGGCTGCGCGAGATCATCGACTCGCAGCGGCCCAAGGGCGCCGGCTTCATCGTGCGCACGGTCGCGGAAGGAGCCTCCGAGAAGGAGCTCCGCGACGACATGGATTTCCTCATCAAGCTGTGGCGCGAGATCCTGCGCAAGAACGAGAAGGCCAAGCCGGCCACCTTGCTCTACTCGGATCTCGATCTGCTGCTGCGCACCGTGCGCGACAACCTCACCGAGAAGATCGACAAGCTCATCATCGACTCGCGCCCCGAGTTCGAGCGTGTGCAGAAGTTCGTCGCCGCGTTCATGCCCGAGTTCCAGGGTCGCGTCGAGCTGTACGAGGGCGCCGAGCCCATCTTCGACGGTTACGGCATCGAGGTCGAGCTCGACCGCGCGCTCGAGCGCAAGGTGTGGCTCAAGTCGGGCGGCTACCTGATCATCGACCAGGGCGAGGCGCTCACTGCCATCGACGTCAACACCGGCAAGTTCGTCGGCAAGCGCAATCTGGAAGAGACCATCACCAAGAACAACATGGAGGCCTGCCAAGAGGTCGCCGACCAGCTGCGGCTACGCAACATCGGCGGCATCATCGTGGTCGACTTCATCGACATGGACAAGGAGCAGAACCGGGAGAAGGTCTTCAAGCTCTTCCAGGAGTCGCTCAAGGCCGATCGCGCCAAGTCCAACGTGTCCAAGATCAGCGAGCTCGGCCTCGTCGAGATGACGCGCAAGCGCACGCGCGAGTCGCTGGCGCGCAAGCTGACCGAGGCGTGCTTCTACTGCGAGGGCAAGGGCTACATCAAGTCGAAGACCACGATCTGCTACGAGATCCTGCGCGAGGTCCGGCGCCAGGGCGACGCCTTCAAGGAAGACGCGATCGTCGTGCAGTGCCACCCCGAGATCGCCGAGCTGCTCGGCACCAGCGACCTCGAGTACGTCGAGCAGATCGAGAAGCGGCTGCAGAAGAAGGTCGTCGTGAAGTCGCGCGGCTCCTTCCACATGGAGCACTTCGAGATCATCGGCAAGAAGGCCGCCGAGAAGGCCGCCGAGAAGAACAGCGGCGGCGACGGTCGTCCCCAGGGCGAGGCGCGCGCGCAGGGTGACGGTCGTCCGCAAGGCGAGCCGCGGCCGCCGGGCGAGGGCCGTCGCAGTCGCGGCGGGCGTGGCCGTGGCGGCGGTGGCGGTGGCGAGCGCGGCGAGCGTGACGGCGGCGGACGTGACGGCGGCGGCGGCGCGGTCGTCGAGCGCGCGGTCGTCGCTGGCGGCGCGGTCGTCGAGCGTCCAGTCGTCGAGCGTCCAGTCGTCGAACCCGATGGCGGCGAACCCAGCGGTGGTGAGCTGCAGAGCGGCAGCATCAACGACAAGGAGGGCTCGGCTGATGAAAGCGCCACGGAAGCTCGTCCCCCGCGATGATCGGGTGACGATCAACCACGAGTTCTCGTCGGTCGACGAGTTCATCGCGGAGTACGTCACCAACATCAGTCGCTCGGGTGCCTTCATCAAGACCAAGGAGCCGCTGCCGCTCGGCACCAAGGTGAACCTCAAGTTCACCGTGATCATCGACGAGCTCGAAACCATCGAGGGCATCGGCGAGGTGGTGCGCGTGCAGCACGAGCCACCCGGCATGGGCGTCGTGTTCAACGAGCTCACTAGTCACTCGCAGGATCTCATCGCCAAGCTGATTACCAAGCGCCGCATCGGCCAGCGGCCGGCGCGCGCGACCACCGAGCGAGCGGCCGTGGCGCCACCGCCGGTGCCCCCCTCGAACGGCATACGACGGAAGTAACGTCATACTGAAGGCAACGCCGTGAGCATCTCCAAGCGCCTCGTCGATCTCGCCAAATCCAACCTGAACAGCCTGCTCGAGAAGGCGGCCGACACCGCCGATCCGCGACGCAAGCTCTCCGACCTCTCCGACGCCGAGCTGGAGGCCGAGCTGTCGCGTCGGCGCAGCACGCGCTCGTCCGAGGCCGCAGTCAACGCGGCACGCGCGCGCGTCGACGCGGCCGAGCCGGCTCGGGTCGCAGGCGCGCCGGGCGCGAACGGCGCGGGCGCCACGGGTGGCACGAGCGGCACGGGTGCCGCTAGCGGCACGAGCGGCACGAGCGCCACGGGTGCCGCTAGCGGCACGAGCGCCACGAGCGGCACGAGCGCCGCCGGTGCTCCGGGCAGCGCGGCGCGACCGGCCGCTGCCACCGGCGCGGCCGCCGATCGCGAGGCCCGCGAGCGCGCCGCGCGCGAACGCGAGGCGCGCGTGAAGTCCGCCCGCGAGGCGCGCGAGCGCGACGCTCGCGCCGCGCAGGATCGCCAGCGCGCGCAGTCGCAGACCCGGCCGTCGCCGCGCGCCTCGTCGGTTGGCCCGCAGCCAGGTGCCGGCCCGGGCCCGGGCGCTCGCAAGCCGCCGCGCGGCGCCGATCCAATGGTCGTGCAGTACTACGCCCGCCTCGAGGTCGCCTACGGCGCGCCCTGGGACGAGGTGAAGGCTGCCTACCGCCGGCTCATGCGCAAGTACCACCCCGACCTGCACGGGCACACGCCCGACAAGCTCAAGGCGGCGACCGAGGTCGCCCAGGCGCTCACGCAGGCGTATAACGAGCTCGACCGGTTGATGAACCAGTGACGGCGGGTAGCTCCACCAGCGCGGCGCTCGCCCTCTTGCTGGCCGGCGCCTGCAGCGGCGACGTCACGATCGACGACCTCGACGACGACGCCAGCCTGCCGGGCGCCGACGCCGCGCCCGGCGCCGACGCGCCGCCCTTGCCCGCCGACTGCCGCGAGGCGCTCACCGTGCTCGGCGTCGACTGGGAGGACTCAGCGGCGCAGCCGGGCATCGCCACGCCGGTGATCGTGCACCCGCCCATCGCCGGCATCGGCTACCGCTACCTCTCGAACGACGCGACGCGCGCCAGCCTGCTGGTCGACTGCGAGCTCGCGCTCGCGCTGGTACGCGCGGCCGAGGTCTTCGCCGCCCACGACGTCGTCGAGGTCGCCGATCTCGGCGTCTACAACTACCGCTGCATCGATCAGACGGTCGACCCACCCGATTGCCCGGGCAGCTCGCTGTCGCAGCACGCGCACGCGCTCGCCATCGATCTGGCCGGCTTCACGCTGGCGGGCGACGTCTTCTACTCGGTGAACGACGACTTCGTCATCGACGCCGAGGCCGACGACACCTGCGCCGCGGCCACCGCGGGCGCCGCCGACACGGCGCTGCACGCGATCGTCTGCGACCTGCACGCCATGGGCATCTTCCACATCCTGCTCACGCCCAACTACAACGCCGCGCACCGCAACCACTTCCACGTGGATCTCACCGCGGGCGCCGACTTCATCACCAAACCCGGCGCCCCGGCGCCACAGGACGAATGACTCAGATGATCCCCTGGCAGGAGCTCGGGCGCGCACGCGCGCCCGATGGTGGCGAGCTGGTGCTGCGGCAACGCGGCGGCGACTTCGAGATCCGCGTAAACGGCTACGAGCTGATGTCGAACCGTGCCCACGGCTCGGAGGAGGAGATGGCGCGGCTCGCGTGCGCGCACGTCACCGCCGCCGAGGCGCCGCGCGTGCTCGTCGGCGGCCTGGGCATGGGCTACACCATGCGCTCCACGCTCGACGTGGTGCCGGCCGGCGCCAAGGTGATCGTCGCTGAGCTGGTGCCCGCGGTGATCGAGTGGAACCGCGGTCCGCTCGCGCACCTGGCCGGCAACCCGCTCGACGATCCACGCAGCGAGGTCCACACCGGCGACGTCGCCGCGCTCCTGCGCACCACCAAGGTCCGCTACGACGCCATCATGCTCGACGTCGACAACGGGCCGCAGGCGCTCACCAAGAAGGGCAACCAGCTCCTCTACACCGGCCCCGGCATCGAGACCACGCGCCTGGCCCTGCGCCGCGGCGGCGTGCTCGCGGTCTGGTCCTCGGATCGTTCCAAGGAGTTCGAGTCGCGCCTGCGCAAGGGCGGCTTCATCAACGTGCGCGGCGTCGACGTGCCCGCGCGCGGCAAGGCAGGCGGCCCGAACCACACGATCTTCCTCGCGCACGTGGCCTGAGGCGATCGGGCGGCGGCAGCGACGCGAGCTACGCACGCATCAATTGGCGGCGCCGCTGAACGACGCGGCGGCTTCGAACGTCGCAAGCGTGTCGATGCCGCCCTCGAGGAAGGCGGTGCCGAAGTCGTTCTTGATCTGCTGGTAGTCCTCGATCACGTCGAACTCGAGCACCTGCACGGCGGCGGGAATCGTCTGCTGATCGGCCGGCGGTGCGAAGGCGGCCGCCTCGTGCAGGTCGTACTTCACGGGCGAGCCCCGCCCGCCCGGCGCCAGCACCAGCCACTGGTTGGACGGGTCGGTCGGGCCGATCCGCCAGTTGACCCCGAGCACGACCAGATCCGCGGCGTCGAGGCGCGCGGTCTGCTCCGTGCTCGCCGACTCGGTCATCCACTCGAACGTGTTCGTGACCGAGTCGTACTGCGCCTGGTACAGCCGCGGCAGCGACTTGGACACGTCCACGGTGGCCATGTACGGCGCGGTCGCCGAGTGCGCCTGCTTGCTGACCAGGAAGACGGTCCCGTCGGCCTGGGTCGGATTGCCGGCCATCGCGAAGTCGACGATGGTGAAGGTCTGGACGGTGTCGACGTAGCCGAGCGGGAAGGTCGTCGCGAGCGTCTGCGTGGGCAGGTTTGTCAGGCCGTTGCGCTCCTCGCTCTGGTACTCGAGGCCGCCGCGGAAGCTGGTGAAGCGCACCGCAACCGAGCGGGCCTGCGCGGGAATGCCGGTCAGCATGACGCTGGTATTGGGCGCCGCCGGCGTCCACGCGGGCATCGTGACGGTGATCGTGCCGTTCGCCGCGGGCGGGGTCAGGTCGGTCTGCAGGCTGGTCGCGATGATGAGGCCGGCGTCGTTCCTGGCCAGGCCGACGATGGTGAGCTTGCCGCGGTCGTCGACGCTGGTGTCGAAGATGCCGAGGTCGTTGGTCGTGCCGTTGATGCCGTAGTTGTTGTTGCCCACGACCAGCTCGCCCTTGTTCGCGCCCGGCGGCAGCCCCGGGACCACCACCGTCGCGCTGCCGATCGCGGTGCTGGTGGTGCCTTCGCGCTGATCGTTGATCGCGATGTCGTCGTCGACGTGCAGGTAGTCGATCGTGTACAGCCGCTTGGCGACCTGCCCCGAGCCGCTCTGCAGCTCGTCGAAGCCGACGTGGGCGATGTCACCCTGGATGATATTCAGCGCGGCGACGCCGTCGGCGCCGGTCTCGACCGAGGCCACGTAGGTCCCGTCGGCGCGCGTGTGCACGACCACCGCGCCGACCACGAAGGTGCCGTCGTCGTGGAAGACGGTGACCTCGGCGCTACCGACGGGCGGCGCCCCGTCCGGCGCGTCGTCGTCGCCGCCCGCGCCGGGGTCGGGGATCTTCCCGCACCCCGAGGTGACGAGCACGAGCGCGAGCGCGGGCAGGGCGATGCGGCAGAGGCTATGGATAGAGCTCATAGTCTGCGCATTTTACCCCGGATCGGGCCGGCCTTGCGCGGGCCCGATCCGTCAATCGTCGATGGAC
>JBKJOI010000088.1:0-8780 GCA_046595695.1 Haliangiales bacterium
GGTCGCGGCGCGGCTGGGCACCACGCCGGCGGCGGTGTCGGTGGCGTGGCTGCTGGGCCGCGCGGAGACCACGTCGGTGATCATCGGCGCGCGCGACGAGAAGCAGCTGCGCGAGAACCTCGCCGCGCTCGGCGTGCGGCTCGGCGCCGACGATCGGCGCGAGCTCGACGACGCGTCGAAGCCCGACTGGGGCTACCCGCAGGACTTCATCGCGACGCGGGAGGCGTGGTAGCGGGCACGAGCGCCGCGGGCGCGGGCACGAGCGCCGCGGGGATGAACAGCATCCGCCCGGGCGCCACGGGGTCCGCGAGCGGCGAGCCGGCGAAGCGCGCGCGCAGGCAGGCCTCGACGTCGGGGAGGCGCACCCGATCCGCGCCGAACGCGGCCAGGTCCACGATCGCGCCCGCGTCATAGGCGACGACGACGTCGACCGCGGCGGGCACGGGCGCGCCGGCGGCGCACGCCCACAGCGCCGCGGCCTCGACGTTGAAGAACGCCTGCACGTTGGCGTTGCGCTGCGAGCCGAACGGCTCGACCAGGATGGCGACCAGCCGCGCCGCGAACGGCCGCGCGCGCAGATCGTCGCGCGCGCGGGCCAGACGATCGTGCGCGGCGTCGAGCTCGGCGCGCGTGAGCGTCGCCGACTCCCGGGCCGGGCCCGGACGTCTTTCGCAGCCTCCCAGCGTGAGCGTGAGCGCGACCAACAGCGCGGCGAGGCGGCTCATGGCAGGCAGTCTCGGCGGCGTCCCGGGCACGCGTCAAGCGGGGCTCGCGCGTCAGTCGCCTGTGCTAGCCTCCTGTACCGATGTCCAGGTTCACCGCGCTGACGGCCGGCTGGTTCGCCGAGCGGTTCCCCCATCCCACCGCCGCCCAGGAACGGGGCTGGCCGGCGATCGCGGCGGGGCAAGACACGCTCATCGCCGCGCCGACCGGCTCGGGCAAGACGCTCACGGCGTTCCTGCACTGCCTCGACGATCTGGTACGGCGCGCCCTGGCCGGGCCCCTGCCCGACCGCACCCTAGTCGTGTACGTGTCGCCGCTGCGCGCGCTCTCGAACGACATCCGGCTGAACCTGCTCGGCCCGCTCGGCGAGATCACGGCGCGCGCTGCGCGCGACCACGTGGCGCTGCCCGAGATCCGCGTCGGCGTGCGCACCGGTGACACCTCGCCGGCCGAGCGCCAGGCCATGGCCAAGCGGCCGCCGCACGTGCTGGTGACCACGCCCGAGTCGCTCTACCTGCTGGTGACCTCGCGGCGCGGCCGCGAGGGGCTGTCGGGCGTGCGCACCGTGATCGTCGACGAGATCCACGCGCTGGCCCCGGATCGGCGCGGCGCGCACCTCGCGCTCACGCTCGAGCGGCTCGACGCGCTGGTCGCCGAGGCCGCGCTCGCCGACAGCCCGCTCCTGGGCGCGCCGCCGCGCGCGCAGCGCATCGGCCTGTCGGCCACGCAGAAGCCGGTCGAGCGCGTCGCCGCCTTCCTGACCGGCAACCGCCCGTGCACGATCGTGGATCTCGGCCACGCCCGCGCGCTCGACCTCGAGGTCACCGCGCCTACAGGCGAGCTCGCCGCGGTCTGCTCGCACGAGCAATGGGCCGACATCCACGACCAGGTGGCCAAGCTGGTCACCGAGCACAAGTCCACGATCGTCTTCACCAACACCCGGCGCATGGTCGAGCGCACCGCCGCGGCGCTGTCGCAGCGCCTGGGCGAGGACCTGGTCGCGGCCCACCACGGCGCCATGTCGCAGCGCGCGCGCCTGGACGCCGAGCGCCGTCTGAAGAGCAACACCTGCCGCGTGATCGTGGCGACCGCGTCGCTCGAGCTCGGCATCGACATCGGCGACGTCGACCTGGTCTGCCAGATCGGCTCGCCGCGCGCGATCAAAGTGCTCCTGCAGCGCGTCGGCCGCGCCGGCCACGCGCTGCTCGCGACGCCCAAGGGCCGCGTCTTCGCGCTCACGCGCGACGATCTCATCGAGTGCACGGCGCTGGTGCGCGCGGTGCGCGCGGGACGCCTGGACGCGCTCTGCATCCCCGACGGCGCGCTCGACGTGCTCGCGCAGCAGCTGGTCGCCGCCGCCGCCACCGGCGACTGGGACGAACAGGCGATGTTCGAGCTCGCGCGCCGCGCCTACCCGTACCGCGAGCTGCCGCGCGCCGACTTCGACGCCGTCCTCGACATGCTCGGCGAGGGCGTGGCCACGCGGCGCGGACGCGCCTCGGCGCACCTGCACCTCGATCGCGTCAACAAGCGGGTCAAGGCGCGGCGCAGCGCGCGCCTGGCGGCGATCCGCTCGGGCGGCGCGATCCCCGATCGCGCCGACTACGACGTCATCGCCGATCCCGAGGGCGTGCGCGTCGGCACCCTCGACGAGGACTACGCCATCGAGTCCAGCGCCGGCGACATCTTCCAGCTCGGCAACATGTCGTGGCGCATCCGCCGCGTCGAGTCCGGCCGCGTGCGCGTCGAGGACGCGCACGGCCAGCCGCCCAACATCCCGTTCTGGCTGGGCGAGGCGCCCGGGCGCACCGCCGAGCTGTCGGAAGAGGTCGGCCGCCTGCGCGAAGACGTCGCCGCGCAGCTCGAGCAGGTCGGCGACGCCAGCGCCTGGCTCGCCTCGGATCTCGGGCTCGAGGCCGGCCTGGGCCGCCAGATGTCCGATTACGTCGCGGCCACGCGCGCCGCGCTCGGCGCGGTGCCGTCGCAGCGCACGATCATCGCCGAGCGCTTCTTCGACGAGGGTGGCGGGATGCAGCTGGTGCTGCACGCGCCGTTCGGTGCGCGCCTGAACCGCGCCTGGGGCCTGGCGCTGCGCAAGCGCTTCTGCCGCAGCTTCGACTTCGAGCTGCAGGCCGCGGCCACCGACGACGGCATCATCCTGTCGCTGGGCGCGCAGCACAGCTTCCCGCTCGAGACGGTCTTCGACATGGTCCCGCCGCACCTGCTGCGCGAGACGCTGGTGCAGGCGGCCCTGCAGGCGCCCATGTTCGAGGTCAGGTGGCGCTGGAACGCGACGCGCTCGCTCTCGGTGCTGCGCTACACCGGCAAGGGCAAGGTGCCGGCGCCGCTGCTGCGCATCCGCGCCCAGGACCTGCTCGCCGCGATCTTCCCCGCCTCGCAGGGCTGCCAGGACAACCACGGCGGCGTCATGAAGGAGAACGTCGCGCTGCCGGATCATCCGCTCGTCAACCAGACCATGCGCGACTGCCTGGAAGAGGCGATGGACCTGCACGGGCTGCACGCGCTGCTCGAGCGCATCGCGGCCGGCGAGCTGCGGATCGTCGTGCGCGACACGCCCGAGCCTTCGCCCATGTCGCATCAGATCCTGAACGCCAACCCGTACGCGTACCTCGACGACGCGCCGCTCGAGGAGCGGCGGACGCGCGCGGTGGCGGTGCGGCGCGGGCTGCCCGCGGATCTCTCGGGCGGCGTGGGCGCGCTCGACGCCAGCGCGATCGCGCTGGTGCAGCAGGACGCCTGGCCCGCGCCGCGCGACGCCGATGAGTTGCACGACGCGCTCCTGTCGCTCAACGTGCTGCCCGAGAGCGACGCGCTGCCGGCGTGGCAGCCGTGGTTCGAGCTCCTTTGCGCGGGCCGGCGCGCGACCCGCGGCGTGCTGGAGAGCGGGCGCGCGCTGTGGATCGCCGCGGAGCGGCTGCACGTGGCGCGCGCGGCATACGACGCCTTCGTGATCGATCCGACCGTGGTGGCGCCTGCCGGCTCGCCCGAGCCGTCGGGTCCCGACGAGGCGCGCCGGCTGATCGTGCGCGGGCGCATGGAGTGCGCGGGGCCAGCGCGCGAGGCCGAGCTGGCCGCGACGCTGGCGCTGCCCACCGACGCAGTCGCGATCGCGTGCGCCGAGCTCGAGGGCGACGGGCTCCTGCTGCGCGGCGCGTTCCTGCCCGCACCGGCGGGCAAGGCCGAGCGCCAGTGGTGCAACCGGCGGCTGCTCGCGCGCATCCACCAGCTCACGCTCGGGCGCCTGCGCCGTGAGATCGAGCCGCAGCCGCCCGCGCAGCTGGGCCGCTTCGTGCGCCGGTGGCAGCACGCCGAGACCGGCGCGCAGCTGCACGGCGTCGCGGGCGTCGAGGCGGTGCTGGACCAGCTGCAGGGCGTCGAGGCGCCGGTCGGCGCCTGGGAGCGCGAGATCCTGCCCGCGCGAGTCGCCGACTACGCGCCCGCCATGCTCGACGAGCTTTGCCTCGCCGGTGAGTTCGTGTGGGGCCGGCGCAGCGTCTCGACCGCGTCGATCACCACGCGCGCCACGCCGGTCGCGTTCTGGCGCCGCGCCTCGACGCCGTGGATGGTCGCGGGCACCGCGGACGTCGTCGGCGAGCCGGCCGCCGCGGTGAGCGCCGCGCTGGGTGAGCGCGGCGCGCTGTTCTACTCCGAGCTGCTCGAGGCGACCGGGCTCCTGCGCCAGCAGCTCGACGCCGCGCTGTGGGCGCTGGTCGCGGGTGGCCGGCTGACCGCCGACGGCTTCGCGGCGCTGCGCACGCTCGCCGCGGAGACCCCGCGGCGCACCGGGCGCTGGTCGTTGCTGGGCGCCGGGCTCACCGCGAGCAGCGACGAGGTGCGCGCCGAGCAGCACGCCCGCCAGCTGCTGGCGCGCTACGGCGTGGTCTTCCGCGAGCTGTGCGCGCGCGAGATCCTGCCGCCCTGGCGCGATCTGCTGGTGGTGCTGCGGCGCGCCGAGGCGCGCGGCGAGATCCGCGGCGGCCGCTTCGTCGCCGGCTTCGTGGGCGAGCAGTTCGCGCTGCCCGAGGCGGTCGCCGGGCTACGCGCGCTGCGCGGCGAACCTTCCCGCGCGCCGATCGAGCTCGCGCCGCGCGATCCGATCCTGTTCGTCGAGCAGGCAGCCCTCAAGATGCCGACCGCGCCGGTGGCGGTACTGCCGATCGTCGCGCGGCTGTAAGGCGCGCCGCGGGCCGCCGTTTCCTCCCCCGTAGCGAACGCCGTCGTCCGTCATCCGTTCGCGCCAAAGGGGGCTCTCGATGTCTTCCCGTGCCTGCGGCCTGCGCGCCGCCCTGCTGCTCGTGTGTCTTGCGTCCGCCTCGGCGGTGGCCGCTGGTTGTGGCGCCGCCGGCGCCAAGTACTCGTCGATGGCGATGGCGCCGGGCGCGGTGCCGGCCGCCGTCGCTGCGGCGCCGCCGCCGCTCGAGCGCTCGCTGTTCGCGCGCAACCCCGACGGCACCCTGTCAGAGGAGCAGCTACAGACGATCATCGACGCGCCCATCGAGCTGGACCTGCCCGCGCGCGTCGGCGTGCTCCCCATCATGACCGCGCAGGACTGGCGCGGCCCCAGCCCCGACTACGCCGTGCCGACCGGCGTCACCGAGTTCGCCAAGAAGCTGCGCGCCAGCGAGCACTTCACGCTGGTCACCGAGATCATGCCCATCCCGTCGGGCGCGCTGGGCATGGAGGCGCTGCGCGAGATCGCGGCCCGCTACCGGCTCCGCTACATCGTGCTGTACCGCGAGTACTACGTGCGGCAGGAGCGCGCGAACGGCTGGGCGTGGGGCTACGCAACGCTGCTCGGCGCGCTCTTCCTGCCCGGCGAGACGCTGCGCGTGCACGGCTACCTCGAGGCGTCCATGTTCGACGTGAAGACCGGGCTACTCATGTTCACGGTGCGGCGCGCGGTCACCGCCCGCGAGGACTCCAACGTCTGGCACCAGGACGACAAGCTCGCCGCGATGGAGGGCCGGCTCGCGCAGAAGTTCGCCCCCGAGCTGGCCAAGGACGTGTGGTCGGCGACGACCCAGTTCGGCGACGCGATCCGCGTCGAGGAGGGACGCCGGGCCGCGCGCGCGAATGGCGCGAACGGCGCCGCGCGCGCGAACGGCGCGACCCCGAACGGCGCTGACGGGGCCGCGGGCGCCATCTCGACGTCCCTCAGCGCGGAGAAGTAGCCGCCTCGAGCGCCGCGACAATGTCCTTCGGCTCGGCGTTGTCCCCGGCGACCTGACTCACGTGGTGGAAGACCACCTGTCCCGAGGGCAGGATCACGAGCGTACCGCCCTGCTGGGCCGGGTCGCCGCGCGTGCGCCCCTGGAGGTGGCCCCGGGTGAGCGCGCGCAGGGCGTTTGTCAGCACCTTGGTGCTGAGGAACGTCCCCAGGCCACGCTTCAGGCTCGCGGCACGGTACGAGGCGAGCGAGGGATCCGTGTAGAGCGGGCCCTGGTAGCCGGTCAGCTCGCGGAAGCCGGTGATGAAGCGCGGCGCTCCGTTGCCGACCACGACGAGCTCGGCGCCGGCGCGATGGATGCGGTCGATCGAGTGGTGCAACTGCACCACGTGCTCGCGGCAGAAGAGTCAACCAAAGTGGCGCACGAACGCCAGCACCACCGGCCGGGTCGCCCAGGCATCGCCCAGGCGCACCACCCCACCCCGTTCGTCCAGCACGGAGGCATCCGCCAGCGCGCGCGGCACTTCGTTCCTCAGGTTCAGCACCCTGACTCTGATGCGTGGCGTGGCTTCCGGTTTTCGTAAATGCCTGTCATGATTCTGACTTCTGAGGTGGTGAGTACACCTCAGCGGGGCCGGTAGGCACCAGGATGCAGGCGTAAGTTCATGAATTTACACGTCCGCCATTCGGCCCCAGGCTTGCTACGCAGATGAGCGTGGCGATCCTTGTTCCCCTGATGCTCGTGGGCATCGCTGTCCTGCTGATGGCCGGCACGCACGTGATGTCGAGACAGCGCGAGAAGCGGCAGACCGCCGCCGCTGCGGCGGCCCCGGCACCGCGCATCCTTGTTCACAGCATCAACGACGATCGATGCACCGGCTGCGACGCCTGCGTCGCGGTCTGCCCGACCGATGTGCTCGAGCTGGTGAGCAACAAGTCGCGCGTGCTTCGCTTCGGCGACTGCATCCAGTGCGAGCAGTGCATGTTCGCGTGCCCGACCCAGGCGCTGGTCATGCACTTCGACGACAAGGAGCCGCCGCCACTCAAGGTTCCGCACCTGGATCCGTTCTACCAGACCGGCATCCCGGGCATGTACCTCATCGGCGAGGTCGCCGGCAAACCGCTGGTCAAGAACGCCGGCAACGTCGGCCGCGCCGTCGTCGAGCACATGCTGAAGGAAGGCATGCGCGCCGGCGGCGGCGACGCGCGCCGGGCCGAGGGCTCCGACTCGCGCAACGTCTCGATCGTCGACGTGGCGATCGTCGGCTCCGGCCCGGGCGGCCTGTCCGCGGCGCTCACCTGCGTGCACCACGGTCTGACCTACGCCGTGCTCGAGAAGGAGCAGGTGATCTCGTCGACGGTCGCGCGCTACCCCAAGGGCAAGGACGTCATGGCCGAGCCCTACGACGTCAAGAACCTCTCGTTCCTGCCCATCTACGACGCCACCAAGGAACAGATGATTGGTGAGTGGCACAAGATGGTGAAGGCCGTCGGCCTCGACATCAAGATGGGCGAGGCCGTCGAGAGCGTCACGCCCGAGGCCGATGGCACCTTCACCGTGCGCACCACCGTCGCCACCTACCGCGCGCAGCGCGTGGTGCTCGCGACCGGCACGCGCGGCAAGCCGCGCACGCTCGGCGTCCAGGGCGAGAACTTCGCCAAGGTCGCCAGCCTGCTCGACGATCCGGATCTGTACCGCGGCAAGGACGTGATCGTGGTCGGCGGCGGCGACAGCGCGGTCGAGGCCGCGTGCGCGCTCGCCGAGGCCGGCGCGCGCGTCGCGCTCAGCTACCGCGGCAAGCAGTTCAACCGCGCGCAGGGCAAGAACAAGGACAAGGTCATGCGCTACGGCAAGGAGCGCAAGGTCAACGTCCTGCTCGGCTCGCAGATCGAGCTGCTGACGGAAGGCGGCGTCAAGCTCACCCTCGCCGACGGCAGCAAGACCGAGCTGCCCAACCAGCACGCATTCGTGCTCATCGGCGCCGATCCGCCGGTGGCGTGGCTCGAGAAGATGGGCGTGCAGTTCATCGAGCGGCCGCACTGGTACGCGCTCGGCGCCACCGACCAGCTGGTCGAGTCGCTCGTCGGGCGCGCCGTCGAGTCGCCGCGCGACGTCGCGCAGCTGGTCGCCAGCGTCAAGCGCCAGGCGCGCCCGGTGTCGCTGGCCGAGTTCAAGCCGCCGGTGCCCGAGCCGTCGGTGGTCCGGCCCATGCCGGTGCGCCCGAGCGAGCGTCCGCGCACGCTGCCCGGGGCGCTGGCGTTCGACTGGAACGAGGATCCGGTGTTCACCTCGGCGCAGAAGCCGGCCGAGCAAAAGCTCGCGGCCGGCATGTCGCTGGGCGAGTTCGCGCGCCAGGCCAAGCAGAAGCGCGCGCAGGGCACCGGTCGCAAGAAGATCCGCACCCAGGAGGAGACCCGCATCCTGCGCGCGCTGCGCGACGAGGGCGCGCGCCTCGCCCACGACGAGACCGGCGTCTCGGTCGTGTCGCTGAACTCGGGCGACCTGCAAGGCACGGGGATGTCACGTGTAGACGTCGTCTCCGCCGACGAGGTCTCCGGGCTCGAGGTGATCCCGCAGCTCGTCCGTCCTCAGCCCGGCCGCGTGTCCATGCCCGACGTCTCGTTCGATCAGGACGAGTCGACCAAGTTCGTCGAGGACGCCTCGCTCGCCCGCCGCGGCGCGTTCGGCGCCCCGCCGCCCGCGCAGCCGCTGCCCACGCGCGCTGCACCACCCGCGCCGCGCGCCGTGGCGCCCGCGCCCCAGGCGCCGGTCCGTTCGCCGGCGCGCGCCTCGGCGTCGCCGCCAGTCGCCATGCGTGCGCCGCTGCCCACGCCGTCACGCGGCCCGGCGCCCGCGCCCGCGCCGAAG
>JBKJOI010000194.1:0-6383 GCA_046595695.1 Haliangiales bacterium
CTCGAGGCCGCTGGTCGTCGTGTGGACGCCCTTGCCGGTGCCCAAGGCGTTCTTCCAGCCGAGGCCCAGCTCCTCGAGGAGCGCGCCTTCGGGCTCCCGACCGACGAGCGCCGGATCGCCCGCGCCGTGGGTCTTGCCGAAGGTGTGCCCGCCGGCGACCAGCGCGACGGTCTCTTCGTCATCCATGGCCATGCGCGCGAACGTCTCGCGGATGTCACGGCCCGACGCGACCGGATCCGGCTTTCCGTTCGGGCCTTCGGGGTTCACGTAGATGAGGCCCATCTGCACGGCGCCCAGGGGATTCGCCAGCTGCCGGTCACCGGAATAGCGCTTGTCGCCGAGCCAGGTGTCCTCGTTGCCCCAGTAGATGTCTTCCTCCGGCTCCCAGACGTCGGCGCGCCCGCCACCAAAGCCGAAGGTCTTGAAACCCATCGACTCCAGGGCGCAGTTGCCCGCGAGGATCATCAGGTCGGCCCAGGAGATCTTGTTGCCGTACTTCTGCTTGATCGGCCACAGCAGCCGCCGCGCCTTGTCGAGGTTGCCGTTGTCCGGCCAGCTGCTGAGCGGCGCGAAGCGCTGGGTTCCATTCCCGGCACCTCCGCGGCCGTCGCCCGTGCGGTAGGTGCCCGCACTGTGCCACGCCATGCGGATGAAGAGTGGCCCGTAGTGGCCGTAGTCGGCGGGCCACCAGTCCTGCGAATCCGTCATCAGCGCGTAGAGGTCCTGCTTCAACGTCGGGAGGTGGAGCTTCTTGAACTCCTCGGCGTAGCTGAAACCGCCGCCCATGGGATTGGACAGGGTGGAGTGCTGGTGCAGCATCCTGAGGTTCAGCTGGTTCGGCCACCAGTCACGGTTCGACCTGCCCGCGCCCGTCGCGTTCGAGGGCGCCCCATGCATCACCGGGCACGTGGCGGGCGTCGGCGTGTTCTCGTCACTCATGCTCTGCTCCTCGTGGCACTTCTCGGCGTTGCTCTCGGACGTCCATCGAGACCCGTGGCGGGGTCGGTCGTACACTACCTGCTCGACGCGTCGATTGCGACCAGGTCGCGACAGCCCGTGCTCACCTCACCTCGGCGCGAGCGTGTACGTCTCGTGCGTCGACACGGCACCGAAGCCCTGCTGCGTCGCGCCGCCGGGCACGTACAGGGTCCGTTCCCAGGCGGCGACGCCCATGCCGTGATGTGGGGTGGGCGTCGGCTCGAGGCTGATCCACGAATCGTCCTCGATGCCCGCCTGAGCTTCGAGCCGGACGGCCCGAAATAAAATCGCGGGCGCCCCAAGAATCGAGATGTCCGCGACGCCCAGCTTTTGTGACCCCACCGGGACGTTCGCTAGGGCAGGTGAAGCGGCGCAAGCGCGAGGGCGGGGAGGCGATCGAGGATCACCCGCACGAGCCGCTCCTTACAAGAAGATCGCCGCGCTCGCGGCGCAGACCTTCCCGGATTACGCGCTCCCGTACTTGATCGAGTACGGCGTCTACGGGCTCGTGAACCAGATCGCCGCGAAGTGATCACGGGCGCGCGGGCCTGGCTGGGTCTTCACGCCGCCACGCCCACCCCCGGCAGCACGCGATCGCGCGCTTCCGGGGCGGCCGCCCAGGTCGCCGGAAGCTTCGGGACCGCGGGGAAGCTGACCATCGCGACGCCTGGCCCGGGCGTCGCCAGCGTGTCCCACGTTGCGATGCAGGCCGACGGCAAGCTGCTCGTCGCCGGGCTCCTGTACGAGGGGGAGGCCCCGCCCGATACCTTCCTCGCGAGGCTCGTGCCGTGACGGTTCCGACGAGATCTCACGGGATGATGGGCGGGCACTGGTCGCCGCGTACGCTCGGGTCGTAGCCGACCGAGAGAAAGCCAGGGATCTCGATGCGGCGGCCGAACAGCGAGCCGCGCACGAACGTCGCGCCGGTGCCGCGCACCGTGGCGTGCGGCGCGTACAGGTTACCGGCGAAGCCCGATGCTCCGGTGAGCTTCACCTCGTCGCCACCGGCAACGTAGATGCGAGTCGCGCCAGGCTGGTCCCAGCTGCCGAAGGATCCCGCGCCGGTGGCGCGCAGGTTGCCGCCGATCACCAGATCGAGCTCGGCGCCGGGGTCGACCTGGATGACGAACAGGCCGGTCGGGTTCACGTCGCCACCAACGAACAGCGCGACGCGGCCGGTCACGCGTACGGCGATCACGCCAGCGCCGGCGATCTCGTCCAGGTAGTAGTGACCGCAGGGCAAGGTCACGCTGGCGACGCCGATGACGTCGGCGAGGGCCCGGGGTGGGAGCGCGGGGACCAGGGCCGCGTTGTCGTTGTCGTTGCGGGCGTCCGCGACCAGCCCGGCCAGGTCGGGCACCACGTCGGCGCCGCACGCGCACGGCGGCGCCACCGGCACCGGCGCGGCGATGCGCACGCCCCCGACCTCGAGCACGGTCGGCGTGCCGGCACCCGCGGGCTGCGTGAGATCGCCGCCGATCGCGGCGTAGCCGTAGAGCGCGAGGTCACCACCGATGCGCGCGTCGCCGTCGACCTGCAGGTAGCCCGCGGCGAAGCTCGAGTCGCTCACCGCGACGCGTCCCGCGGCCTCGAGGTCGCCTCCGGCGTGCAGATAGCCGTAGAACCCGAGCGGCTGCTGACCGGCCGCACGCAAGCTGCCGCCGACGTCGGCGTAGCCGAAGATCTCTGCGCCGCCGTTGGCGTCGACGCTGCCGGCGCTGGGGGCGGCCGGGTCGAGCGACGAGACGGCCAGGAACCCCTGCACCTTCAGGTCGCTGCAGCTGCACACCGCTGCGGCGAAGCTGTCGCCGTCGCAGGAATTGCCGGGCGCACCGGGCGCGGACACCGCGCCCAGGTCGACGATGGGCCCGCTGCCCGAGCAGAAGCCGCTCACGCCCACCCCGCCCCCCGGCGGCGTCGCGCCTGGTCCACCGTTGCCGGGCGGTGCACCACCCGGGGGCGTGGGCGGCGTCCCCGGGTTGCCGATTTGACCGCCGCCCGGCGCGTCGCTCGCGCACGCGGCGAGCATCAGCATCCCCACCGTGACGATCATGGGGGTCGAGGATCGAAGGAGTTGCGTCCGCGTGTTCGTGCTCATGCTGTGACCGTAACCAGCGCGACCCGGCGCAGAAATGGCCACGACGGCCGCAGGCGTGACTCGGTCAGCGGTAACGCGCTCGGCCCGGCCGCCCGGCTCAGCGCTCGGCCCGGCCGCCCGGCTTCAGCGCTCTGCCCGGCCGCCCGGCTCCACCGCGCCGTCCTGGGACGGCGTCGACCCGATCCCCACCGACGATTCACCCTCGGCTCATGCTGCAGGTGATGCCGTGCTCGCGCAGGACGTCCTGGTAGGCCTCCGAGATGCCGGAGTTGGTCGAGCAGCTCAACGAGGTCAAGGAGCGGGTCCGGAACGCGGAGCAGCTGCTCCGGGCGGCGCAGAGCGCTGCGAGGGCGCCCGAGACCGAGCTGGCCGGCTTCGAGGCCATCATCCGGGAGGACGCTGCCCGGCTGCGCGACGTGCTCTCGGAGCCGGGCACGCCAGGCCTGCGAGACGCCCTCGCCAGCCTGTTCCCGGATGGGCTGCTGATGACGCCCACCGAAAAGGAAAACCGCCGAGTGTGGGCCATTTCTGGCGTCCCAACACTCGGCGGGTCCCGACTACAAAGTGACCCCACCGGGAATCGAACCCGGGATTGAAACGTGAGAGGCTTCCGTCCTAACCGCTAGACCATGGGGCCAACTGTTGCGACTGCGACTGCTTCGTTGCGACTGCGACTACTCGTTCGTTCGGGGACTAGGATTCGAACCTAGATAGCATGAGTCAGAGTCATGCGTCCTGCCGTTAGACGATCCCCGAATACCCGTGCTCGGCTTCTGACGTTGTGCCGAGACGTCCTACCAAAGCTGCTGCTGCCTCTCCGTTGACGATCTTCAGTTTTCAGCTTCGGGTTTCAAGGTCTTGCCCCCGAAGCGGCGAGAATGTAGATGGTCGTCCTGCCGTCAGCAAGAACAATGTGAACCGCGGCCCAGGCCGAGCCGCTGTCGCGTGGAAGTATACGGACGAACACGACTTCACGGTACCGGACCGGGCCGATGAGCTCGACGTTGGTACCGCGGCGCGCGAGCTCCTTGCGGTACCAGTCGACGGTGTCGCGGAGGCTCATCGGAGAGGTGAAGCGGCCGGCCTCGCCGTCCGAGTGCGGCCTGGCGCGCCTGGGAAGCGGCGCGCCGTGTACATCGGCGGCGCTGGCCAGCACCGGCGCTCCGGCGACGACTCCGGCGAGCACGACGGTCACGAGCGCCGCGCGCAGCAGCGCGGCGAGCGCGGGGCACGTCGGGTGAGCCGCATGATCCGCGTGACCCATTTTAGGTTTGGTACTTTTCGCACGTAGGCTTGTCAAGGTACCGTCCTCGGCGTGGAGACCACCGTCTTCCTGATCCGTCACGGCGTCACCGACTGGCACCGCGACCAACGGGTGCTCGGCCAGCGCGACGTGGCGCTCAACGCGACCGGTATCAACCAGGCGCAGGCGGCCGCCCGAGCCCTGGCGGCCGTGCAGATCGGCGAAGTGCTGAGCTCGCCGCTCGTCCGGGCCGTGCAAACCGCCGAGATCATCGCCGGCCAGTTTGGCATCGAGGTCGCGCGCGATCCACGCCTCACCGACTTCCGCGTCGGCAAGTGGGAAGGCATGGGGTATGACGACGTCACCCGCTCGCCCGAGTACCAGCGCTTCCTCGCCGATCCGCTCTCCGATGGGATCCCCGGCGGCGAGGGTCTGAAGCAGATCCGCGAGCGCTCGGTCGCCGCCATCGAGCAGGCGCTCGAGGACGCCCCGCAGGGCGAGTCGGTCGCGATCGTGACCCACGCGGGGATCGTGCGCGTGCTGCTCGCGCACTACCTGGGCTCGCACCCGGCGAACTACCACCGGATCCGCGTCGCACCGGGATCGATCTGCGTGCTGTCGTTCGCCGACGACCGGCAGCTGCCGCGCGTGCTGGCCGTGAACTGGCTGGCCTCGCTCGGAGAGATGCTCGTGAAGAACATGCCGCCCGCGTAGGCGGGCGGCCCCCGCCCTACCCCGTCGCCCCCTCGGGCGCCTCCGGCAACCAGATCGTGAACGTGGTGCCCTTGCCGACCTGGCTCTCGACCACGATCTCGCCGCCGTGGGCCTCGACGATCTGGTAGCAGATCGAAAGCCCCAGCCCGGTGCCGACGCCCGCGCCCTTGGTCGTGTACCCCGGATCAAAGATGCGCCCGAGCACCTCGCGCGGGATGCCGTTGCCGGTGTCGGCGATCGCGACCATGACGCGCCGCCCGGCCGGATCGTGCGCCGTGCGCAGCGTGATGCGGCCCTCGCCGGCGATGGCCTGGCAGGCGTTCACCAGCAGGTTCATGAACACCTGGTTGATCTGGTTGGGATGGCACTCCACCGGCGGCAGCTTGCCGTACTCGCGGCGCACATCGATGCGGCCCTTGATGAAGTGGTTGATCAGCACCAGCGTCGACTCGAGGCCCTCGTGCAGGTCGACGGTCTTGCGGTCGGCCTCGTCGAGGCGCGCGAACACGCGCAGCTCGCGCACGATGTTGGTGATGCGCGCGCAGGCCATGCGCGTGATCTCGAGCAGCTCGGTGACCGCCGCCATGTCGCGCGTGACCACCGGGTCGGACTTCAGCACCTCGAGCTCGTCGATGCGCCGCTTGAGGCGCGTGAAGCAGCGCACGAACAGGTCGTTGTTGGAGACCACCGCGCCGAGCGGCGTGTTGACCTCGTGGGCCACCCCGGCCACGAGCTGGCCGAGCGAGGCCATCTTGGCCTGCTGCACCAGGCGGGCCTGCGCGGCGCGCAGCTCGGCCAGCAGCCGCGACAGCTCCTCGTTGGCGCGCGCCAGCTCCTCGCCGCGGCGGTGCTGCTCGAGCAGGATGCGCGTCGCGGTGTACAGCTCGATCGGGTTGACCGGCTTGCGCAGGTAGTAGTCGACGCCGGCGGCCAGGCCGCCGATGCGGAACGCCGCGTCGCGGCGCGCGGTGGTCACGATGAGCGGCACCGGACCGCCCGGACGCTGCCGCAGCGCGCGCACCAGCTCGAAGCCGGAGGTGTCGGGCAGGTTGTCCGAGATGATGTACAGGTCGGGCGCCTCGCCGCGCTGGCGCAGCTCGAGCAGGCTCTGACCGTCGGCGAACGCCTCGACCACGTAGTCGGCCGCGCGCAAGAGGCCCGCGATCTGCTCGCGGTTGTAGTCGTACGGGTCGGCGAGCACGACGCGCTCGCCACCGGGCGAGCGCAGCACGGCCGCGGGCGTGGCGAAGGGCGGCGACGGCGACGGCGGTGGGAACGGCGGCGCGTCGGGCACGCCGATCCACTCGCCGCGGGTGCCGCCGCCGGCCGGCGGCGCGGGCGCCTCGGGGT
>JBKJOI010000217.1:0-5529 GCA_046595695.1 Haliangiales bacterium
CACCGACGGGCGCCGCGGTCTCTCGCGGCGGCCGCTGGCACCTCGAGCGCCTGACGTTACGGCGCCTACAGGTGCTTCTTGATGGCTTCTTCGATCTTTGCGCGCGGGACCGCGCCCACGATCTGACCAACCACCGCGCCACCCTTGAAGATGAGCAGGGTCGGGATGCTGCGGATCTCGTACTTCTGCGGCACGCCCTGGTGGTCGTCGACGTTCATCTTGGCGACCTTGAGCTTGCCCTTGTACTCGGTGGCGAGCGCCTCGACCGTGGGGGCGATCTGCCGGCACGGGCCGCACCAGACGGCCCAGAAGTCCACCAGGGCGACGGTCTCGGACTTGAGGATCTCGCTCTCGAACGAGGCGTCGCTGAGCTCAACGATGTCGGGGTGCGCCATGAAAACGTGTCCTTTCAGGGAGGGGTGGTGCAGGTGAGATGCTTGTATAAGGTGCTAGGTTGGTTTGCGCAAGCTCGCCCGGCCGTTTATGATGCAGATCCGAGGACTTCCGAATCCGATGGCTCGCCTCTTCATCTCGCAGGACCGAATGGACAACTGGACGGTCGAAGACCGGATCAAGGTCGATGACGACGTCATGACCCTGCAGGGCGATGGTCGTGCCTTCAAGATCGTGCCGGCGGTGCGCTTCATGAAGGTCGCCGGCGGCGACCCCGACGCGCACGAGCTGGTGGGCAAGGTGAAGACCGTCGAGTCGATCGTCAAGCAGGGCGGCGAGCACTACCACGACTCGGTCATCATCGGCGATGTCGCCTACGACGTGCAGAACGGCTTCATGGGCGCGCCCATCCCTGCCGCGGGGGGATAGCGTGACCGCCGCGTGGTTGTTCTGGGTGGCCGCAGGCCTGTATGCCGCGGCCTCGATCGCGTTCATGGGCTTCCTGGTCGGCGCGCCGCAGTCGGTGTCGCGCGTGGCGCGGCTCTTGCTCGGCGCCGCGTTCCTGACCCACATGGCCGAGATCGGCGCGCGCGGCGTCGCCGGCATGCACCCGGTCAGCTCGATCGGCGAGGCCATCGGCTTCCTCGCCTGGATCCTGGTCGGCGCGTTCCTGGCCGCGCAGATCAAGCGCCCGCTCGACGCTGTCGGCGCGTTCGTCGCGCCCGCGGCGCTGGTGCTGCTGCTGGTCGCCTACCTGTCGCCCGATCGTAGCTCGGGCACGACCGAGGGCCTGGGCATGCTCGGGCGCGTGCACATCGGGCTCGCGACCGTGGGCGTGTCGATCTTTGCGCTCGCCACCGGCCTGGCGGTCTTCTACCTGGTGCAGGAGCGCGAGCTCAAGAACCACAAGATCGGGCGCGCGGTGAAGCGCGGCGCCGCGCTCGAGACGCTCGATCACCTGATGTACCGCTCGGTGCAGATCGGCTTCCCGATCTTCTCGGTGGCCATGGTCTCGGGCGCGCTGTGGACGGCGCAGCGCGACGGTGAGATCCGCGTCGAGTACCCCATCGCGGCCATCGCGTGGGCGGCGTTCGCGGCGGTGCTGATCGCTCGCCACACCGCCGGCTGGCGCGGCCGCAAGGCGGCGCTGCTCACCATCGTCGGCTTCGTGTCCGCCGCCATCGTGCTCGGCTTCTACGTCGCGCGCGGAGCGGGAGTCCTCTAGAGGTGCCGGCCGAGCTCCTCGTCGTCGGGATCTCCTACCGCACCGCGGTGCTCGAGATCCGCGAGAAGCTGGCCTTCCCGGAGGACGGCCTGCCCGGCGCGGTCGCCGAGCTGGCGGCGTTGCCCGTACTCGGCGAGGCCATGCTGATCTCGACGTGCAACCGCGTCGAGATCTACGCCGCGACCCGCGCCACCGGCGGCGTCGCGCCCGAGCTCGCCGCCGAAGCGGTCAAGCGCTACCTGGCCGACGCGCGCAAGCTGTCGTACGACGCGCTGTCCTCGCACCTCTACGAGCGCTCCGGCTCGGCCGCGGTCAAGCACGTCTTCCGGGTCGCCTCGTCGCTCGACTCGCTGGTCGTGGGCGAGTCGCAGATCCTGGGCCAGCTCAAGGATGCCTACGGCGTGGCCGCGCAGGCCGGCAGCGTCGGGCCCATGCTGGGGCGCTGCATGGAGCGCGCCTTCGGCGTCGCCAAGCGCGTGCGCACCGAGACGCAGATCGCGCGCGGCGCGGCCAACATCTCGTCGGTGGCGGTCGAGCTCGCGCGCAGCATCTTCGGTGAGCTCAAGGGCAAGAAGGTGCTGCTGATCGGCGCCGGGAAAATGTCGGATCTGGCCGCGCGCCACCTCGCAGCCGACGGCGCCGACGAGATCCTGGTCACCAACCGCTCGCCCGCGCGCGCCGAGGCGCTCGCCGCCAAGGTCGACGGCCAGGCGCGCCCGTACGCCGAGCTCGAGGCGCTGCTCACCCTCGCCGACATCGTGATCTCGTCGACCGGCTCGCCGGTCGCGATCATCGGCCGCGATCTCATGAAGCGGGTCATGAAGGCGCGCAAGAACCGCCCGGTGTTCATCATCGACATCGCCGTGCCGCGCGACGTCGAGCACGTGGTCGGCAAGCTCGACGGCGTGTACCTCTTCGACGTCGACGATCTCGACAAGGTCGTCGAGGGCAACCTCAAGGGCCGCCAGGTCGAGGCCGAGGCCGCCGAGCGCATCGTCGAGGCCGAGGCCACGCAGTTCCTGGCCTGGATGCGCTCGCAGGGCGTGGTGCCCACGATCAAGGAGCTGCGCGAGCGCTTCGCGCAGGTCGCGCGCGCCGAGGCCGAGAAGACGATTGCCTTCCTGGGCGGCCAGGCCACGCTTGGCGACAAGGGCGAGCGCGCCGTGAAGCAGATGGCCGAGGCGATCATCAACAAGCTCTTGCACACGCCGCTCATGGCGCTGAAGACGCCCGACGGCGACGAGGCCGAGGCGCTGGTGGCGGCCACGCGCCGGCTGTTCGCGCTGCCCGAGGCCAAGGACAAGGACCTGGTCGCCACGGACGATCCCAAGGCGCCCGGCGACTCGAGCGAATCGAAGAGGAGTGGCGGATGACCAGGCTCGTGGTGGCCACGCGCGGCAGCGCGCTGGCCTTGTGGCAGGCGCATCACGTGAAGGCGCGGCTCGTCGCCGACGACCCCCAGCTCACCGTCGAGCTCCTCGTGCTGAAGACCAAGGGCGACAAGATCCTCGACGTGCCGCTCGCGCAGGTGGGCGGCAAGGGTCTGTTCGTGAAGGAGATCGAGGAGGCGCTGCTGCGCAAGGACGCGCAGCTCGCCGTGCACAGCATGAAGGACGTGCCGGCCGAGCTCGAGCCGGGCCTGGTGCTCTCGGCCATCCCCGAGCGCGAGGACGCGCACGACGTGCTGGTGTCGCAGGGCAACCGGCAGCTCGCCGAGCTGCCGCAGGGCGCGCACGTCGGGACCTCGTCGCTGCGGCGGGTGTGCCAGCTGCTGGCGCAGCGGCCGGATCTGCGCATCAGCGCGCTGCGCGGCAACGTCGACACGCGCATGCGCAAGCTCGACGCGGGCGAGTACGACGCCATCGTGCTCGCGGCCGCCGGGCTCATCCGGCTCGGCCACGCCGACCGCATCAGCCAGCGCCTGCCGTTCGACGTGAGCCTGCCCGCGATCGGGCAGGGCGCGCTCGGCCTCGAGACGCGCGCTGACGATCCCGACACCATCGCGCGCGTACGCCGCGTGTTCCACGACGAGACCACCGCGGCGTGCGTGATCGCCGAGCGCGCCTTCCTCGCGCGCCTGCACGGCGGCTGCCAGACGCCGATCGCCGCGCACGCCCGCCTGGCCGGCGGCGTCCTCGCGATCGAAGGCCTGGTCGGCTCGCTCGACGGCAAGACCATCCTGCGCGCGTCGTCCTCGGGCTCGCCGGCCGCGGCCGCCGAGCTGGGCATCGCGCTCGCCGACACGCTGCTCGCGAAGGGCGCCAAGGCCGTGCTCGCGGGCAACCTCGCCAGCTCCTGAGTCGCGCCGGCGGCGGGCTCAGCACACGGATCCTTCTACATCGCAGACGGCCGCGACCCGGATCCGTTTGCGGCCGCCGTGCAGCTCGCGGTGGACAAGGCCAAATAGTAGCTTGCAGCTCGTGAACCGCTCCGAGGCCATCGCTCGGCTAGCCGCGCTCGAGGTCAGCAGCCTGGCTCCAGGGCAGCGTGCGGACGCGCTCATGGACGCCTGGGGTCTGAGTGACGCGCACCCCGCCTGGGCAGGGCTCCCCGACGACGTGCAGCGCGAGCTCTCGGAGTGGAGCTGCGACGACGAGCGCATCGATGCGCTCGACGCCAGGTACGATGCGCTACTCGAGGCAGTCGCCGGGCTGCGCTGGCGCGGCGTCACGAACGAGCACCTGTCGAGCTGTTTGCACCTGCAAGGCATCCGGCCCGACGAGGTTACGGGCAACGTCGAGCCCCTGCAGGCGTGCCCGGTGTGTGGTTTCCGCACGCTCGAGCGGTCCGCGTCGTACGACATCTGCCGCCTGAGCGGATGGGAGGACGACGGGGTCCGTGACGAGGCGACTCATAGCGGTCCGAACCACGCGACCCTCGGATCGGCTCGTGCGCGCTGGCTCGACCAGGCTGCCCGCGACCCCGAGCTTCTGCGAAAGTTCCATCGCTGAAGCCGTAGCCTCGCTCAGAGCTGCGTCAGCGCGACGCTCCGTTCGAGCGCGGCCGCGAGCGTGGTCGCCTCGTCCTCGCGGCCGGGGGCGATCCACCACTCGATGATGCCCACGCCCGAGTCGGGCGTGACCACGACGGCGAGGCCGTCGTAGCCCTCGACGATCATGCGCACGTAGCCGATGTGCTCGATGGCGACGCGGAAGCGGCGGCGCGTGTAGTCGGGCTCGGGCGGCGTGCTGCTCATACCCCTATATAGGTGTGTATATAGCGGCGACGACAGGGTTTTTTGCGATCTTTGCGAATAGCGGATACGATTTTCAGTCGTGCGTGGCATAGCCCTCTGTCCCGGGCGCGTAGGCGCGCTCATCGTCGCCTTCGCCTCCGTGTCGATCCCTGCCGGCGGCTGCGCCGTGGATCGCGGCGCGCGCGCCGAGATCGCCGAGATGCGCCGTCAGGTCGACGGCTACCGCCGGCACGCCACGGAGGCGACCGAGAAGGCCGACGAGCTGGAGAACCGCGTCTTCGTGCTCGAGGACAAGGTCGACACCCACGAGGTCGCCGAGGATCGTGGCGCCGCCGAGCCCCGGCTGCCGGTCATCAAGAAGAGCGCCCCGGCGGGCAGCGGCGCGAGCTCCGCCGCGGCCGCGCCCGCGCCCGGGTCGGTCGACCGTTACACCGACGAGAACGGCGAGGACGTGGTCGTGATCTATGAGGGCGACGCCGCGCGTGATCAGACGACGCGCCCGAAGATCCGCCTGCACGAGGGCTCGCGTCCCGACACCATGACGCCGGTCGACGAGCCGGCCGCGCGCACCGCGCCGCGCGCGCGCCGCGCCAAGACCGCCGTCGCCTCCGCGGGCGGTGAGAGCTCGTCCGCGGGCGCCCACGATCGCCTGCCCGTCACGGCCAAGCTGCCGCAGAGGCCGTCCGCGCCGTCCGCGCCCTCCGTCCCCGACGAC
>JBKJOI010000282.1:0-10721 GCA_046595695.1 Haliangiales bacterium
CGCGCCGAGTACGACGCGCGGGTGCTCGCGCTCCTCGACGAGGCCGAGGCACGGCTCGCGCGCAAGAGCGGCGACGAGGCGGCCGAGCAGTGGTTCGAGCTGGCGCGCGTCGCGGTCGGCTTCGGCGCGCTGACCCGCGCCGAGCGCGCGCTCACGCACGCCGGCGGCGGCGCCGAAGCCACCGACCTCGCCGCGCACGTGCTCGACACCCGCCGCCTCGCCGGCCTGCCGCCCGACGGCGCGCGCGTGGGCATCCGGGTCGAGCAGGAGCCCGCGTACTACCGCGCCTTCCACGTCGCCTACGACAAGTTCATGGCCAGCGAGCCGCGCTTCGCACGCGAGGCGGTGCGCGCCGAGCTGACCCGGTTCCCCCAGGCGCCCGGGCTGCTCGCGCTCGCCTGCGGCGTCGAGGTGGCGGCGCGCAAGGCGGCGGCGGCGCGCAAGCTGTGTGCGCGCGCGCTGGCCGGCTGGGACGACGCCGTGCTCGCGCACTTCTTCGCCGCGCAGGCGGCCGCCAAGCCGGCAGAGTCGATCGGGCACTACGAGCGCGTGATCGCGCTCGACCCGGCGCAGCGCGGCGCGTGGGCCTCGCTGGGCGCGCTGTACGACGGCGTGGGTGCCGGCGACAAGAAGCGGCGCCTGCAGGCGGAGTACAAGCAGCGGTTCGGCGTGACGCTGCCGGCGCCTTGACGCTGCACGTGACGACGCGGTGACAAGTCGGCCACGTTCTCGCGCGGCCGCCGCGAAGCTTCCGCTGCATCGCCACATTGCCGGCAAGGGCACACCACATGGAAATCTTCTTGAGCGTCGTGTTCAGCGTGGCAATGCTCCTGGGTCTAATGGTCTTGCTGGCGCGGCGCAGCCTCGCTGCCGAGGATCGCGGCCGCGGTCGTGCCGCTCGCGCCCGCCGCGACCGCACGGTTGACGTCGACCGCACGGTCAACGTCGACAACACCATCCTCCTGCTCGGCGTCGATGGCTCGCTGCGCCACTCCGATGTCTTCCGCAGCGACACAGGCGGCGGCGGCGACGCCGGCAGCGCCGCCGGTGGCGCGGGCAGCTGGACCGGCGGGAGGGGGGGCTGCAGCGACAGCGGCGGTGATAGCGGCGGCAGCAGCGGTTGCGGCGATGGTGGCGGCGGCGGCGGCGGCGGCGGCGGTGGCGGTGGCGGGGACTAGCGCCGCGGCTTGACCGGCGCGCGCTTGGCGAAGTCGCGCAGCGCGTTCGCCGCCTTCTCGTCCACCTCGGTGGGCACGATGATCTGCGTGGTCACGTACTGGTCGCCCGCGCCCTGCCAGCCCTTGCCGCGCAGGCGCATCTTCTTGCCGCTCGAGGTCCCCGGCGGGATCGTCATGGTGACCTTGCCGGTCAGCGTCGGCACATCGACCTTGGCGCCGAGCACCGCCTCCTCGATCGAGAGGGGCAGGTCGATGAACAGGTCGTCGCCGCGCCGGGTGAACTCGTGGCCCTCCTTGGTGCGCAGGATCTGCTCGATCTCGGGCTCCGGCTCGGGCGCGGGCGGCGGACGCCGGCGGCCGCCGCGCGGCAGATCCTGCTCGAAGATCACGCGCCGCGTGGCGCCCGGGCCGGCGGCCGTGCCCGCGCCGAAGTTGCCGCCGAACATCTGCGACAGGATGTCCTCGAGGCCGCTGCCGCCCGCGAAGCCGCCCGGCCCGCCCGCGCCGCCCCTGAACGCGCTGCCGTCCATCGGGAAGCCGCCGCGTCGCAGCTGGTCGTACTCGGCGCGCCGCTTCGGATCCGAGAGCACCTCGTAGGCCGAGCTGATGTCCTTGAACTTGGATTCCTTGCCCTTGTCACCGCCGGTCTTGTCGGGGTGGTTCTTCTTCGCGGCCTCACGGTAGGCCTTCTTGATCTCGTCGTCGGACGCGGTGTCCTTGACCCCGAGGATCGAATAGAGATCTTTCTGCGCCATGACTCTCCTACTCTACGCGGCCTCGTGCTTCTTGGCGCCGTCGGGCACGCGCTCGAAGACGATCTCGCTGCCGCGCGCCACCGCCCGGATCCGGTCGCCGGGCTTGAGCTCGCCGGCGAGGATCTGCAGCGACAGTGGATCCTGCAGCAGCTTCTGGATGGCGCGCTTGAGCGGCCGCGCCCCGAACTGCGGATCCCACCCGCGCTCGGCGATGACATCGCGCGCCTCGGGCGTGAGCTCGAGGTCCAGGTCCTTGGCCGCCAGCAGCTTGCGGAAGTGGCGCAGCTGGATCTCGACCACGCGCGCCAGCTCGTCCCGGCCGAGCGCGTGGAAGACGATCTGCTCGTCGACGCGGTTCAGGAACTCGGGCCGGAAGGTCTCGCGCAGCCGCAGCGGGTCCACGTTCGAGGTCATGATGATGACCACGTTCCTGAAGTCGACCGTGCGGCCCTGACCATCGGTCAGGCGGCCGTCGTCGAGCAGCTGCAGGAGGACGTTGAAGACGTCAGGGTGCGCCTTCTCGATCTCGTCGAGCAGGAGCACCGAGTACGGACGCCGCCTGACCGCCTCGGTGAGCTGGCCGCCCTCCTCGTAGCCGACGTAGCCGGGCGGCGCGCCGATGAGGCGCGACACCGCGTGCTTCTCCATGTACTCGGACATGTCGATGCGGACCATCGCGTGCTCGTCGTCGAACAGGTAGTCGGCGAGCGCGCGCGCCAGCTCGGTCTTGCCGACGCCGGTTGGGCCCATGAACAGGAACGAGCCGATCGGCCGGTTCGGGTCGGATAGGCCGGCGCGGCTGCGGCGCACCGCGTTCGCGACCGCGACCAGCGCCTCGTCCTGGCCGACCACGCGATCGCGCAGGCGGTCCTCCATCTTGGTCAGGCGCTCGGCGTCGCCCTCGAGCATCTTCTCGACCGGGATGCCGGTCCAGCGCGCGACCACGCCGGCGATGTCCTCCTCGGTGACCTCGTCGCGCAGGAAGGTGCCCTCGGCCTCCTGGAGCCGTTTGAGGCCCGCCTCGGCAGCGGCCAGCTTCTGCTCGAGCTCGGGCACGCGCCCGTAGCGTAGCTCCGACGCGCGGGTGAAGTCGCCCGAGCGCTGCGCGCGCTCGGCCTCGCCGCGCGCCAGCTCGGCGGCCTCGCGCAGCTTGCGGATCTCGGCGATCTTGTCGCGCTCCGCCTGCCAGGTGGCGCGCATGGCCCGGGCGCTCTCGCGCAGGCCGGCGATCTCGCGCTCGACGACCGGCAGGCGCGCCTTCGACGCCTTGTCCTTCTCCTTGGCGAGCGCGGCGCGCTCGACCTCGAGCCCCTGGACCCTGCGCTCGATGGTGTCGAGCGGCGTGGGCGTCGACTCGATCTCCATCTTCAGGCGCGAGGCGGCCTCGTCGACCAGGTCGATGGCCTTGTCGGGCAGCTGGCGGCCGGTGATGTAGCGGTGCGACAGGCGCGCCGCGGCGATGAGCGCCGCGTCGCGGATGGAGATGCCGTGGTGGACCTCGTAGCGCTCCTTGAGCCCGCGCAGGATGGCCACGGTGTCCTCGACCGACGGCTCGCCCACGAACACCGGCTGGAAGCGGCGCTCGAGCGCCGCGTCCTTCTCGATGTGCTTGCGGAACTCGTCGAGCGTGGTCGCGCCCATGCAGCGCAGCTCGCCGCGCGCGAGCGCCGGCTTGAGCAAGTTGGACGCGTCCATCGCGCCCTCGCCCGCGCCGGCGCCGACCAGCGTGTGCAGCTCGTCGATGAACAGGATCACGCCGCCCTCGGCGGCCACGATTTCCTTGAGCACCGCCTTCAGGCGATCCTCGAACTCGCCGCGGTACTTGGTGCCGGCGATGAGCGCGCCCAGGTCGAGCGAGAGGATCTTGCGGTCGCGCAGCGACTCGGGCACGTCGCCGGCGGCGATGCGCTGCGCGATGCCCTCGACGATGGCGGTCTTGCCCACGCCCGCCTCGCCGACGAGCACCGGGTTGTTCTTGGTGCGCCGGGCGAGGATCTGCATGCTGCGCCGGATCTCCTCGTCGCGGCCGATCACCGGGTCGAGCTTGCCCTGCGCCGCGGCCTCGGTGAGGTCGCGGCAGTACTTCTTGAGCGCCTGGTACTTTCCCTCGGGATCCGGGTCGCTGATGCGCTGGGTGCCGCGCACCTCGCTGAGCGCCTTCATGACGCTCTCGTAGTCGACGCCGGCGTCGCGCAGCACGCGCGAGGCCGGCCAGGTGTCGTGGGCGAGCAGCGCGAGCAGGAAGTGCTCGGTCGAGATGTACTCGTCCTTGAACTTGCCGGCTTCCTTGGCGGCCGCCTCGTAGAGCGCCTTGAAGGCGCGGCTCACGCCGACGTCGGCGCCCGCGCCGCGCACCACCGGCACCGACTCGAGCTCGCGCTCGGTCGCCGCGGCCAGCGCGCGCGGATCGGCGCCGACGAGCGCGGTAAGGCGCGGCACGACGCCCTCTTCCTGGCCGAGCAGCGTGAGCAGCAGGTGCTCGGCGGCAATCTCGGGGTGACCCTTGGCGGCCGCCAGGTCGCGCGCGTCTGCCACGGCTTCCTGGGCCTTGATCGTCAGCTTGTCGGTTCGCATGGCCATGATCGGTCTCCCAGTTTCGAAACAGTGTCGCCCGACTAGGGTGCCACGAGGTAGAGCTGCGCCGTGACCGGGTCGGCCGTACGCAGCTGCATGCTCACGAACCTAAGCACGGCCATCACGCCGTCAACCGGCGTTGGCACCCCTCCCGGGTCGGCGCCGGTTCGACAAGACACCGACGGGCTACTATCCTGGCCGCCGGTGGACAGCGTCAGCGCCAGGTCGGAGAACGCCACCGCGGTGCGCCGCGTGGTGCTGGCGATCCTGGTGCTGAACCTGGTCGTCGCGGCGGCCAAGGGCGGCTACGCGGCCTGGTCGGGCTCCCTGGCGGTCGCCACCGATGCGGTGCACTCGCTGCTCGACGCCGCGTCCAACGTCGTCGGCGTGGTGGCGCTGCGGCTCGCGCACAGCCCGCCCGACGCCGAGCATCCGTACGGTCACCAGAAGATCGAGATCCTGGCCGCGGCGGGCATCGGCGTGATCATCGGCGGCGCGACCGTGCAGTTCGCTTCGTCGGCGATCGCGGCGCTGGTGCGCGGGCCCGATGCCGTGCAGACCAGCACGCTCGGCTTCGTCGTGGTCGGCGGGACGCTCGTGATCAACCTGTTCGTCGCGGTCTACGAGCACCGGCGCGGGCGCCAGCTCGGCAGCGCGTTCCTGGTCGCCGACGCGATGCACACCGCCTCGGACGTGCTGGTCACGGTGGCGGTGCTGCTGTCGATGATCGCGGTGCGCCTGGGCGCGGCCTGGGCCGATCCGGTCGCCGCGCTGGGCGTGACGGTGGTGATCGGGCGGGTCGCGTGGAGCATCCTCGCCGAGAACCTGGGCATCCTGCTCGATCGCGCCGTGTTGCCCGCGCACGAGGTGCGCGAGGTCGTCTGCGAGACCCCCGGCGTGACCAGCTGCCACCGGGTGCGCTCGCGCGGCGTGATCGGCGCGTACCAGCTCGATCTGCACCTGCAGGTGGACGGCGCGCTGCCGCTGGCGCGCGCCCACCAGATCAGCCACGCGGTCGAGGCGCGCCTGAAGGCGCGCTTCGAGGGCCTGGGCGATGTGACGATTCACATCGAGCCGGACGACGACGAGGAAGAGCCTATTTAGGGGACGAGCGGGGCGAGCGGGGCGGGGCGGGGCGGGGCTACCGACTAGAACAGGTCGTCGGCCATCTTCATCAGGCGCTCGGCCTTCTTCTTCTCGATCGTCGCCTCGGCCTCGACCTCGGGGATCACGTTGGCGGGCGTATCGAGGACGAACTTGAGCGAGCGGTCGAAGAGCGCGCGGTCCTGCAGCTTGGGCGCGAGCAGCTCGGCGACGAGCACGTGGGTGGCCAGGTAGTTGGGCGCCTTCTTGAGCGACTTGTCGAAGTACTCCTTGCTCTTGTTGACGTCGCCGCCGGCGAACGTGGGCGCCACCGAGTAGTAGCCGCCGAAGTAGCGATCCGGGGCGCCGAAGAAGAAGTCGGGGTCGAGCTCGTAGACGCGGCTCATGATCCCGAAGATGCGGTCCTTGTGCTTGAGCGTCTCGCCGATGTCCTTGGCCTTGGCCCACTTGCCCAGGTTCACGTCGTACCAGTACATGAGCGGCACGGCGCTGCGGTCGAGCGCCATGATCGCGTCTTCGGTCTTCACGCCGGTGTCGACGCGCTTCTCGTAGTCTGGCGAGAGCGCGCGCAGGCCCTGGTCGGCGTAGGCGATGCCCTTCTCGTGCGCGGCCAGGAACTCGGCCATCTTGGCCTCCGAGGCCTCCGCCTCGAAGAAGATGAAGCCGTCGGCCAGGAAGTACTGCGCGCGCGCCAGCTTGGTGTAGCTCTCGTAGTCGTCCGCCTTGATGGCGACCGCGGCGTCCCACTTCGCGATCGCCTCGCGCAGCTTGGCCTGGTCGAGGCGCAGCGCCCAGGCGGCGTCGCCCTCGGCGACCAGCGTCTTGTGCTTCTCGATCGCGGCGGGGTCGAGCGATGTGCGGCTGACCTTGGTACCGGTGTTCTGCAGCTTGGAGCTGCACGAGAACGCGAGCGTCGCGACGAACGCGACCATGACCACCTGGATGAGACGAATTCGCATCAGATATAGCCTCCGGCGGAGGATTACGACATCAAGCCGGGAGGGTGTCAACGCGCTGCGTCGCGAAAACGAGCCGTCGGCGAAGACGAGGCGGAAGCTGACCGGGCGATGGCAGCTCAGAGCCGGGCGGCGAGCGCGCCGGCCGCCGGGTCCTTGGGGCCGCGCGCGGCCAGGACCGCCTTCACCGAGGCGAGCGGCGGCCCGGGCGGCACGCACAGCCGGCGCGCGGCCTCGGCGAGCGCGGTCTCATCGCCGGGGCGGCGCGCGCGGCCTTCGGCGAGCGCGGCGGCGACCGGCCCGGCGCCGGCCGGCCCCAGGTAGCGCGCGACCAGCTGGGCGCGCCGCTCGTCGCCGGTCAGCGCCGCCGCGACCGCGACCCGGGCGAGCGTCTCGGGCGCCGTCTCGACGGAGCACAGGGCGTCGCGCGCCTCGAGCTCGCCGGCGATCTCGTCGAGGCCCTGCAGATCGCCGTCCTGCCAGTAGAAGTCGCACAGCCGGCGCAGCGTCGGCACGTGGTTGGCGTCGAGGTCGATGGCCTTGAGGTAGGCGTCGGCGGCGCGATCGTTGTCGCCCAGGTGCACGCGATAGATCTCGCCCATGCGGAAGAGCAGGTCGGCGCGTCGCTCGGGCGAGGGCGCGAGCTGCGACAGCTTGCCCAGGATCTCGCCGGCGCGCTCCCACTCGCCGGCGAGGCCGTAGAGCTCGGCCATGGGCGCGAGCGCGTTCGGACGCCCCGGCTCCTCGGCGAGCACGAGCTCGAACCAGTGGCGCGCGTTCTTGGTGTCGCCGGTGCGGTGGCACAGCTCGCCGAGCTGCTGGCGCAGCGCGGTGAGGCGCTCGACGTCGTCGAGGGGCAGCTGCTCGAGCACGCGCTCGAGCGCCGCGATCGCCGAGGTCAGCTCGCCGCGCACCAGCGCCAGGCGCGCGAGCGCCTCGAGCGCGGCCACGTGCGCGAAGTTGTGCTGCGCGGCGGCGCGGTAGGCGCCCTCGGCCTCTTCCTCGAGGCCCATCGCCTCGGCCAGCTCGCCGCGGCGGAACCACACCACGTCGGCACCGAGCGTGGACGCGTGCTCGTCGAGGCGGCGGTAGAGCGTGCGCGCGCGCTCCCAGTCGTGCTGGCGGTAGGCGATGTCGGCGAGCGCGTCGAGCGCGGCGGCGTGGCCCGGGTCGGCGCGCAGGGCCTCCTCGAAGGCGAGCGCGGCGCGCGCCTGGTCGCGCAGGCGCGACGCGTGCAGCCGGCCCAGCTCGAAGAACAGCGACGCGCGCTCGTCGGCCTCGGTGACCGCCTCGGCGCGCGCGCGCAGGAGCGGCGCGAGCGCCAGCCAGGCCTCGCGCGCGATCAGCACGCGGCGGCGCTCGACGAATGCGGTGACGTCGAGCGGATCGCGCGCGAGCACCTCCTGGGCGCGGCGGTCCGAGTCGTCGTCGTCCTGCACGGCGATCGCGCCGGCGAGCAGGCGGCGCAGGATGTCGAGGCGCTCGTCGGCGTCGGTGACGTCGGCGAGGCGCGCGGTCAGGCGCGCGCGCGTCTCGGCGAGATCGGGCGGCGCGCCGGGCAGGCGATCGAGGCGCGCGGCGGCGGCGCGCGCGGCATCGCCGGCGCCGGGTACCTGCGCGGCGGCGCGGTAGAGGCGGGCGGCCTCGACGAGGTCGCCGGTGCGTTCCCAGTGCTCCGCGGCACGGCTCAGGCGCGTGGCGCGCAGGTCGGGATCGGTCGCGAAGGTGGCGGCCTCCTCCTCGGCGCGGGCGGCCTCGACGAGCCGGCCGGTCTGCGCGTAGAGGCGGGCGAGCGCGGGCGCCGGCATGGGGCCCGACGGATCGAGGACGCGCGCGGTCTCGTGGTTGCGCACGGCGCTCTCGCTGTCGAGCAGGCGCTCCTCGTAGACCAGCGCCAGCTCGACGTGCAGCGCCGCCTTCTCGACCGGATCCGAGTGCACCGCGATCTCGCGGTAGAGGAGCTCGGCGCACAGCGCCCACTCGCCGCGCGCGACCGAGTAGGCGCGCAGGAGCACGGTCGCCTCGGGGTGGCTGGGCGCGCACGCGACCGCCTCCTTGAGGCAGCGGTAGGCCTCGGGCTCGCGGTGCAGCACATCGCGGTAGAGCATGGCGCGCTCGATCCACAGATCGGCGCGCAGGGCGCGATCCTGGCCGGCCAGCAGCAGGCGCCGGCCGAGCAGCTCGGCCAGGTACTCGTGGTCGCCGCCGGCGCTGGCCAGGCGCCACAGCGCGTCGACCGACTCGGCCGACGGCGTGGTCGCCCACGCGTTCTCGTAGTGCGCGATCGCGGCCTCGGTGTGCCCGGCTTCCTCCTCGGCGTGGCCGGCGGCCAGCTCGAGCGACTCGGGCGAGGGCGCGGGCGTCGACAGGCGCACGCGCGCGGCGGCCGCGGCGTCGCCCGGGTCGAGCGCGAGGATCTCCCCGAAGAGCGTGTCGGCGTCGCCGGCGCGGCCCAGGCGGCTGTCGTAGATCGTGGCGGCCTCGTGCAGCGCGGCCAGGCGATCGCCGTGCGTACCGCCGGCGCGGCCGCGCGCGGCCAGGCGATCGGCGAGCGCCTCCCACTCGTCGGCGGCGCGCAGCGCGTCGCCCATGCGGGCCTCGGCCAGCTTGTGCCCGGGCTGCTCGGCGACCGCGGCTTCGAGCTGCGCGAGCGCGCCGCGCCCGTCGCCCTGCGCGAGCAAGAGCTCGCCGAGGCGCGCGTGCACGTCGGCGCGATCGCCGGCCGCGACCACGCCGGCCGCGAGCGCGCGGCGGAAGTAATCGATGGCCGGCGCCGGCTCACCCTCGCGGGCGTGGAACTCGGCGAGCGGCATGAGCACGCTCACGCACGCCGGGTCGAGCGCGGCGGCCTCGGCCCAGCAGATCGCGGCGCGCGCCGGCTCGCCGAACGCGTCGGCCCAGATGCGGCCGAGGTCGACCAGCACGGGCGCGCGCCCGACGCCGGCGAGGTGGCGCAGGCGCAGCTCGTAGACGTCGAGCAGGCGCGCGAAGTCGCCCTGCTCGCGCAGGAGCGACTCGAGGTCGCGCGCGATGGCGGGATCGGTCGGCACCAGCGCGAGCGCGCGGCCGAGCGCGTCGGCGGCGCCGGCGGCGTCGGCGAGGTGCGCGCTGCGGATCGCGGCCGCCTCGGTAAGCCAGGAGGCCGCGGTCGCTTGATCCTGCTCGGCGGCGGCGGCGACCAGCAGGCCCTGGGCGAGTGGCGCGAACTGGTGGGTCGCGCGCGCGGCGCCGCGCAGGCGCAGCAGCAGATCGCGGCCGGCCTCGCCGAGCGACTCGCTGGCGCTGGCGCGGGCGCGCGCTTCCTCGGCGAGCGCGGTGGCGAGCAGCGGCACCGCCTCCTCGAACTGACCGGCGGCCTCGAGCTCGGCGGCCAGCACGCCGGGATCGGCGATGAAGCCGAGCTCGCGCAGCACGCCGGTGACGCGCGCCGCGCTCTCGGGATCGGCGAGCGGGCCCTGGTAGAGCGCGCGCGCCTCCTCGAGGCGGGCGCGCGCGGCGTTGGGCTCCACGCGCGCGGCGGTGCGCTCGAGCGCGCCGGCCAGCTTGCGCGCCTCGTCGCAGCGCCGGTAGAGCGAGAACAGCTCGAGCGCCTCGTTGTCCTCGATGGCGCCGAGCGCCTGCGCGCGCTCGAAGGCGACGATGGCGTCCTTGTCGCGGCCGGCGCGGGCGAAGCTGCGCGCCAGGCCGACCCAATCGGCGTTCGTGCGCACCGCCTCGGGCAGCGCGGCCAGCGCCAGCTGCGCCTCGACGTCGGCGCCCGCCTCCGACGCGTACTCGGCCCATCGGCGCAGCAGGCCGTGGCGGCGCGCGCCCTCGGGCGTGAGCTGCGCGGCGCGGCGCAGCGCGGCGCGCGCGCGCTCCCAGTCCTGCAGGCGCAGCTCGCAGACCTCGGTCAGCTCGATGAGCAGCTCGGCCTTGTGCTCGCGATCGGGCTCGTCGCTCTCGGGCGCCGCGGCGATCAGCTGATCGAGCAGCGTGGCGCAGTCGGCGAAGTCGCCCGCCAGCGCGGCCAGCTCGGCGCGCTCGCGCAGGAGCGGCGCATCGGCGGGCACCAGCCCGGCGGCGTCGGCGAGCGCGGTGCGGGCGCGCGCGAAGTCACCGCCCTTGCGCGCGACCGCGGCCAGCGCGGTCAGCGTGGCGTGCTCGGCGGCGTC
>JBKJOI010000510.1:0-5532 GCA_046595695.1 Haliangiales bacterium
GATCCGACAGCCCGGACGCCCGGTCGAGTCGGCTCGCCACCTGGCTGGTCGGCAACCGCCGGAGCGCCCCGACGATGCCCGCGGCCACGACCGCGGCGAGCAGGGCGCCGACCAGGCCGAGGGCGCCGCCGGCAGACAGCTGATCCATGCGCCATAGCCACAGCACCACGAGGCCGAGCGCGCTGGCCGGGACCAGGGCGGTGGTGGCCCATTCGAGAAACGATTGCAGCCGGATCCGGCGGCGCGTGCGCTCGATCAGACCGAGAATCCGTTGCAAGTCCGTCATCTGGCGCTCCGTGCGTGAGCCAAGTGAGACCCGTTCGTCATAGTAGCACCGTTATTCAACGCGCCATGCTGGCCCGGTGGTCTATGAGACCGTGCTCGCGGAGCTATGGTTGGCTTGCGCCACGCGTCGTCACGACGATGGTCACGTCGATGGCCGCGTCGCTGATCAGGGCGGTGATACGCGCAGTTAAGTTGGGAAATGCCCGACGGAAAGTGGCCGTTCGGCGGTCGGGACTCCGCGCACGCTGGCGCGTGCGCGAAGCGCTGTGGTAACGCTCACGTTACCTGGCGCGATGGGGTGGAGCGGGTGTTACTTGGCGGTGTCGGTCGAGGCGTCGGTCTTGCCGTTCTCGGCCTTGGGGGCGAGCTTCTCGGCGTTCTTGCGCAGCTCGGCCTCGATGGTCTTGAGGTGAGTGGCGGTGAAGTCGAGCGCCTTCGAGCCGAGCTGCAGGCCGGTCGAGGCGAACTCCTTCGCGCTGTCCTGGACGTCCTTGATGATCTTGTTGAAATCGAAGTTCATGGCGATAGCTCCTTGATTAGTTCCGTGCCCACCCGCCCTTTGCGACTGGTACACTCCGTTTGGTCTTTCGACGCGACGCGTCATGAATTAACAACCGGCGTCAATTGAGTCAAGGGGCGTTACGAATTTTCATGCAAACCGTCGACTTTGTTTCTTATTTTCCTGAGGTCGTCTGGTACCTCACGGTGGACGGCAGCAACATGTGGTGTCGCCGGCCGTACGGGTTCCTGTTCACGACGTCGGAGGCTGCGACGGCGTTCGCGCAGACGAGTGGCTCGACGTTCGATCTGTCACCCATCGGCGTGCAGCGCAAGGATCTGCTGTCACCTGACGGACTCGACGGCGTGCGCAAGCTCGGCGTCACGCGACTCTTCATCGATCCGTCGATCGATGCGACCAGCGGTGACACGGTCGGCAAGATCCTGCGGCTCGAGGCCGTGGGCGGCGAGCCGTCGTAGCGGCGGCGTGGCTACGAGGTGACGGAGCTGCGACGGCGCCAGGCCACGAGGCCGCCGAGGATCATCACCAGCATCCACGCGGCGGTCGCGCTCTGCCGCGATGCGTCAGGCGCGCTCGCGCCGGCGCGCGCCTGCGGCGCGGCGATCGCGCACGAGCCGCCGTCCTCGCAGTCCTTCAGGGCGCGCGAGCAGCAGCCCGGGTCGGCCACGTAGGCGTAGGCGTCGCAGAGACCATCGATGTCGTCCTGCTCGACGGTCGCTTTCTTGGTCTCGCCTGAGTCCTGGAAGTTGTACATGGTCGCCTCGGTGACCGCGGACGACAGGTTGCCCGCGTTGCACTGCGGCACCGGCACACCGTCGTCGTCGTTGGGCGGGACACCCGGCTGATCCCAGCACGTGTGATCCATGCCCAGCAGGTGGCCGACCTCGTGGGTCAGGGTGTTGGCGAGATCCGAGACCACGCTCTGGTCGCCTTCGGTCTGGCACTGGCCCGGCGCGCTGCAGACCGCGACCGCGAAGTTCACCGCGTTCATCTCGATGTCGGCGTCGCGGATCACGCCGTCGTTGTCCTTGCCGGGCGCGTTCACATAGAAGACGGTGGTGATCGCCGCGGCCGAGAGGCTATAGCACTGGCCTTCGTCCGTACCGCTGGCCGGCCGGCACCAGGTGTCCTCGCGGAACTTGATGACGTTCTTGCCGTCGTACTTGGCCTCGACCGCCTCGGGCTCGTCGATGACGAAGTTCAGGTAGCTGCACGACGCGATCGACTGCTCCCAGTGCCCGAGCACGTCGGCGATGATCTGGAACTCGTCGTTGCCCGGGATGTGCGTCGTGCCCGCGAGGTCGGGCGTGACGTAAACGCACGAGCGGCCCCAGCGCAGCTGGGTGCCCGAGGCCTCTGACGTGGAGCGCAGGAAGTCGATGCCCAGGCCGCCGGTGCCCGACGGGCCACCGACGACGCCGTGGAACTGCACCATGCCGACGTCGCCGACCACGCCGCCGGCCTGCCGCCGGGTCACGACGCGGCCGTCGTCCTGGCGCACGGTGACGTCGGTGTAGATGAAGTCGCGTGCGGCGTTCCACGACGAGCGCTGCTCGAGGACTTGCTCGGCGGCGGCCGGCGCGGCCGCGGCGCCGATCAGGCAAAGTGCTGAAATACCGGACAGAAATAGTCTTTTCATACGAGAGCGCTGAGCGTAGCACGCGGTTCACCTGTGGTAGAAGAGGGGCGCCCGGCATTCCGTGGCAGGAGTCACGAAGTCATGTCAGTTCGCGTGAGAATCGCGCCGTCACCGACGGGTGACCCGCATGTGGGCACCGCCTACATCGCGCTCTTCAATTACTGCTTCGCGCGCAAGAACGGCGGGCAGTTCATCCTCCGTATCGAGGACACCGACCGCACTCGCTCCACGCCCGAGAGCGAGGAGGCCATCCTGCGCGCGCTGCGCTGGGTCGGCCTCGAGTGGGACGAAGGTCCCGACAAGGGCGGACCGTACGGACCCTACCGGCAGTCGGAGCGCGCCGAGCTCTACGCCGCGCACGCCAAGATCCTCGTCGACCGCGGCCGCGCCTACCGCTGCTTCTGCTCCGCCGAGCGGCTGACCGAGCTGCGCGAGCAGCAGAAGAAGGAGAAGAAGAACCTCGGCTACGACGGCAAGTGCAAGGCGCTGTCGGCCGAAGAGTCCGCGCGCCGCGCCGTCGCCGGCGAGGTGCACGTGGTGCGCCTGGCGTTCCCGAAGACCGGCAAGACCGCGTTCGTCGACCTGCTGCGCGGGGGCGTCGAGTTCCCCAACGAGCAGATCGACGACCAGGTGCTGCTCAAGTCGGATGGCTTCCCGACCTACCACCTCGCCAACGTCGTCGACGACCACCTCATGGCGATCACGCACGTGATCCGCGCCGAGGAGTGGATCTCGTCGACGCCCAAGCACGTCGAGCTCTACGACGCGTTCGGCTGGCAGGCGCCGGTGTGGATCCACATGCCGCTCCTGCGCAACGCCGACAAGTCCAAGATCTCCAAGCGCAAGAACCCGGTCTCGCTCGACTACTACGCCGACGCCGGCATCCTGCCCGAGGCCATGTTGAACTTCCTCGGCCTCATGGGCTGGTCGCTGGGCAACGATCAGGAGAAGTTCGCGCTCGCCGAGATGATCGCCGCGTTCGACATCTCGCGCGTGCGCCTGGGCGAGCCGGTCTTCGACCTGGAGAAGCTCAACTGGCTGAACAGCCAGTGGCTGAAGGACCTCTCCGACGTGCAGCTGGCCGAACGCCTGCGCTCGTGGCGGCTCTCCGACGCCAAGCTCGCGCAGATGGCCAAGCTCGTGCGCGAGCGCATGCACCGGCTCGACGACTTCATCGGCCTGACCGACTTCATGTTCGCGGGCGACCTGGACTACACCCCGGTCGCCGCGGAGCTGGTGCCCAAGGAGCGCAAGCCCGCCGACGTCGCGGCGGCGCTCACCGAGCTCACCGACGCGTTCGAGGCGGTGCGCGGACCCTGGCTCGCCAGCGCCACCGAGCCGCTCGCGCGCAAGTTCTGCGAGGACAAGGGCTGGAAGGCCAAGGATCTGTTCATGCCGCTGCGCCTGGCCATGACCGGGCGCAAGACCTCGCCGCCCCTGTTCGAGAGCATGGAGGTCATGGGCAAGGAGCTGGTGCGCCGCCGCCTGCGCCTCGCGGCCGAGTTCCTGGCCAAGCAGAAGGGCTAGCGGCGGTCCCGACGTTGCTCGGCTGGATCAAACGCTGGACCTGGGACGAGTGGCAGCTCATCCACGCGGAGTACGCGCCGATCGACGCGGCCGCGGCGCGCCAGCTCGACTGGCGCCCGCTCGTGGTGCTGGTGGTCACCGCGGTGTCGCTGACGCTGCAGTACTACTACGGCGACCGCGACACCTTCGGGCAGCTGTGGCCGCGCCCGGCGCCGGCGGCGTGGGTGAAGTCGAGCTACGAGCTGGCGTCGTTCGCCTGGTGGACCGGCTGGCGCGTGGTCGGCTACATCGTGCTGCCCATCGTGGTCGTGCTGCTCATGCCCGGGGAGCGGCTGCGCGACTACGGCTTCTCGGTACGCGGCTTCGCGCGCCACGCGTGGATCTACGTGGCGCTGTTCCTGGTCGTGCTGCCCTTCGTGGTCGCGGCGTCGTTCACCGAGTCGTTCCAGCTCGCCTACCCGTTCTACAAGCTGGCCAACCGCTCGACCCAGGACCTGCTGCTCTGGGAAGCCATGTACGCGCTGCAGTTCCTGTCGCTCGAGTTCTTCTTCCGCGGCTTCCTGCTGCACGGGCTCAAGCGCTCGATCGGCGCGCACGCCATCTGGGTCATGGTGGTGCCCTACGTGATGATCCACTTCGAGAAGCCGCTCGCCGAGACGCTGGGCGCGTGCATCGCCGGCCTGGCGCTGGGCACGCTGGCGCTGCGCACGCGCTCGATCTGGTGCGGCGTGCTCATCCACGTGAGCGTCGCGGTCACCATGGATCTGCTGGCGCTCGGTCACTGTCCTCCCGACCAGCCGTGCAAATCGGCGCACACGCCATCGTACGAGCGGCAGCACTATGGACCGCCTGCTCGCTGACGGGCTCGCGCTGGCGCTCGTGCTGACCACCGTGCCGCTGCTGGTGTGGGCGGCGCAGCGCGCGCGGCTGACCTGGATCGCGCGGCGTCCGCTGGCGATCCGCGTCGAGAACGCCAGCGAGGCCGCGCTCCCGTTCGTGACCGTGCAGCTGCCGCTCTACAACGAGCCCGAGGTCGCCGAGCGCCTCGTCGACGCGGCGTGCGCGCTCGACTGGCCGCGCGATCGGCTCGAGATCCAGGTGCTCGACGATTCCTCGGACGAGACGACCCGCAAGGTCGGCGCGCGGGTCGCCGCGTGGCGCGTGCGCGGCGTCGACGTGGTGCACGTGCGCCGCGCCGACCGGCGCGGCTTCAAGGCGGGCGCGCTCGCGCACGGGCTGGGCAGCGCGCGCGGCGAGCTGGTGCTGGTGCTCGACGCTGACTTCGTGCCGGCGCCCGACCTGCTGGCGCGCGCATGGCCGTGCTTCGCCGATCCGCGCGTCGCGGTCGTGCAGCTGCGCTGGGGCCACCTGAACCGCGCGGGCGGCCTGCTCACCGAGGCGCAGGCGCTCATGCTGGACGGCCACTTCGGCGTCGAGCAGCGCGCGCGTCACGCCGCCGGCCTGTGGTTCAACTTCAACGGCACGGCGGGCGTGTGGCGCCGCGCCGCGATCGACGACGCGGGCGGCTGGAGCGCCGACACGCTCACCGAGGATCTCGACC
>JBKJOI010000679.1:0-2573 GCA_046595695.1 Haliangiales bacterium
CCAGCCGCTCACCTCGGTGATGGGCTACGCCGAGCTCTTGCGGCGCAAGATGTCGGCCGACGATCCGCACTTCCGCGCCGTCGACACCATCTCGCGCGAGGCCGTACGCATGGCCGAGATCGTCAAGAAGATCGGCCGCATCACCAAGTACGAGACCAAGGCCTACGTGGGCACGGCGCAGATCCTCGACATCGAGAAGTCGTCGGCCGAGGTGAAGCCCGACGAAGGGCGCGTCTCCGAGCCGGTGAAGTCGCGCCTGGCCGCGAACCCGGAGGACATCACCGCTGACCCCGGCCCGCACGACGACGACGAGGACGAGGACACCGGCAGCGAGGCGGGCCAGCGCGTCCACGGCGACGACGAGCGCACTGGCACCGGCGGCAAGCTGCCGGTCGACGTCGACGTCGACGTCGACGTCGACGTCGGCAACGGCAACGGCAACGGCACGTCGCCGATCGAGGACGACGAGGCGTGAGCCGTGCGCTCGCCCGCCCCGACGCCGAACGCCTGGCCGAGGGCGTGCTGGCGCTGGCGCGCGAGCTGCATCTCGAGCTCGACGAGCGCGAGCTGGCGGCACGCTTCCTGCGAACGCTGGCCGAGCTGTTCCCGCGCCGCGCCATCGTGATCCGCGTCGACCGCGGCGACGAGGGCCGGCTGGTCGAGGCCACGCTCGGCGCGCGCCTGCTGCCCGCGGCGGAGGGCGGCCCGTTCGAGATCAAGCGCACGTCCTTGCGCAAGACCCGCCTGGCTCCCGAGCTGGTCGAGTCGGGCCGGGTGCGGCTGGTCGACGTGCCGGCGCCGGTGGTGCTGGGTGCGCACGCCGGCTTCACCATCCCGCTGGTCGCTGGCGGCGAGCTGCAGGGCGCCCTCGACGTCGCCTACCTCGAGGCCGAGGCCGGCTACGGCCCTGACGACAGCGCGGCGCGCATGGACGCCGACGAGCGCGCGCTCATACCGCTCGCGAACCAGCTCTCGGTGGCGCTGCGCAACCGCCGGCTGCACCGCGAGACCACCTTCCTGCGCGATTACCTGGGCAAGCTGGTCGACCACGCGGGCGCGCTCATCCTGGGCATCGACCCGGAGTGGCGGGTCACCGTCTACAACCGCGCGCTCGCCGAGCTGACCGGCTACGGCGCCGCCGAGGTCCTCGGCACCGACCTGCGCAACTGGGTGCCGCCCTCGGATCGCGCGCGGCTCATGCGCGTGGTGCTCGAGGTGCTCGCCGGCCGCGAGGCGCCGCCGCTCGACCTGCGCACCGCCTCCAAGAGTGGCCAGCCGCTGCACACCGTCTGGCACGTGAACGCGGTCGGCCGGGGCGCGCGCACCGAGGCGGTGGTCGCGGTCGGCCACGACGTCACGCGCATCGAGTCCCTGCAGCGGCAGGTGATCCAGGCCGAGAAGCTGGCCACGCTCGGGCAGCTCGCCGCCGGCGTCGTGCACGAGATCAACAACCCGCTGACCTCGGTGATCGTCTACGCCGAGTACTTCCTGCGCAAGCTCGAGAAGGCGCCCGAGGGCGAGCGTGGCCCGTTCACCGCCGCCGACGCGATCAAGCTGCGCCGCATCCTCGAGGGCGCCGAGCGCATCCAGAACCTGTCGCGCGACCTGGTGCAGTACGCCAAGCCGGCCACGGAGCACCTCGATGTGCTGGCGCTGAACGACGTGATCCGGCAGGCGCTGCTCTTCTGCGAGCACGAGATCCGGCGCGGCACCGTGACGCTCGCGTGCCGGCTGGCCGAGGCGCTGCCGCCGATCTACGCGGTGCGCGGCCAGCTGCAGCAGGTGGTGGTGAACCTGATCACCAACGCCGCGCATGCGCTGCCCAGCTCGGGCGGCCAGGTGCGCGTCGCGACCTTCGCGCGGCGGCGGGAGGGCGGCGGGCCCGGGGCGCTGCAGGTGGGGTTCTCGGTGGCCGATGACGGGCGCGGCATCCCGTCGGGCGACCTGCCGCACCTCTTCGAGCCGTTCTTCAGCACCAAGAGCGACGGCAAGGGCACCGGCCTGGGGCTGTCGATCGTGCACAGCATCGTGGAGCGGCACCACGGCAAGGTCAGCGTCGAGTCGTCGCCCGGCCGCGGTAGCGTGTTCACGGTCATGCTACCGACCGGGCACCAGGAGCAAGATGGCGCGGAGCCGGCCTGAGTGCAGCGCTGCGCGTGCTGAGCCGATGTCCGGGGATGCTGACTGCGGATCTGCTAGATTCCGGGAATCATGGCGGGACCCAAGCTGGAGACAGTGCTGGCTGACCTCGAGTCGGCGGCGGAGAAGCTGAGCATCAAGGTGAGCTACGAGGCACTGCAGGAGACGGTGGGCGGCGGCGGGCTCTGCAAGGTGAAGGGTGTGTACCGCGTCATCATCGACAAGCGCGGCACGGTGGGCGAGAAGCTGTCGACCCTGGCCCGGGCGCTGGCCGGCTTCGATCTCGAGGGCATCTTCCTGTCGCCGGCGGCGCGCGAGATCGTCGAGCAGCAGCAGGCGCTCGCGCGGTCGGCGCAGGTCTGAGCGTGCGCGCACGCGGCACGGGGCGGGCGTTCGCGGCGCTCGCGGCGCTCGCGGCGCTCGTGACGCTGGGC
>JBKJOI010000726.1:0-16031 GCA_046595695.1 Haliangiales bacterium
GTGATCCGGACCCCCTACATCGACAAGGTCGGCCTCGTGGCCAACCCGGCCATGCGCCAGCTCCTGCGCCACCCCCGCACCAAGCACTACGCGCGCATGTACTACTCGCTCAAGTCAGTCTGGCAGCTCAAGCGCGCCTCTCTGCAGGGCATGAGCTACAAGGACTACTTCCAGGCCGGCAAGAGCGTCCAGGGCGTCCACGCGGTCGAGCCCGCCGGCGCGATCGTGAAGCGCTACGCGGCGGCGCTCGCCGAGCCGCAGCGCGCGGCGGGGTAGGGGGCCCGGGCATGGACCGGACATCCGTGTCGTGATCACGCCGGGCCACGCCGCGCCGCGCCCGTGATTGCGGGCACTTGCACCGGCGGCATGTCGCTTGCTCCATGCGCAAGCCATGCTTCGCCGCGTCCCCGTCCCTCTCCGCATCGTCTTCGCGCTCGCCTGCCTGCTCGGTGCCTCCGCGTGCCCGCCCATGGCGCCGAGCGCCAGCTTCGACGGACTGACCTACTCCGATCTCGCGCTCGGCCAGACCGTGCGCGTGAGCGTCAGGCTCGAAGACGTCGATGGCACGGCCACCTTCTCGACGCTCGATCCGGAGGTCCTCGGCGTCGCCCAGGTCGGTCCCCGGCAGGGCAACACCTACGATCTCGACCTGGCCGCGCGCTCGCCCGGCGAGACGAGCCTGATCATCGAGGTCGACGGCAACACCTTCACGCGTGATCTGGGCGTGGCTGCAGCCGTCGCCATCGATCTACGCCCGTTCGAGGGCTTCGAGGGCCGCGCCGCGCTGCCCTGGGCGGAGCAGACCAAGGTCGCGACGGGTCGCTCCTACTGGTTCAGCATCGCACTGCGCGCCGCCGACGGCCGCTTGCTGCAGGCCGCCGAACCCATCACGGTCGTCGAGTCCGCGCAGGTGGAATGGGTGCGTGGGAACCTCCTGTACGACCAGGAGCGTGTCGTTGTCACCATGCCCGTGCTCGGCGAGGTGGTGGTCGCGCTCGACGCCGGCGACGCGGCGCCCCCGACCAGCTACCGCCTGATCGGCGTCGATCCCGAGCTCATCGTCGGGCTCGTGCTTCAGCCCGACCTGGGCGCGCCGCCGTGCGTGACCGCGCTGGGCCTCGATGCCGAGGGCGACACCGTCGTCGGCGTCGCCTTCGAGTGGCTCGAGGGCGGCGTCTCCGCGGGTACCGGTGATCGCGCCTGCTACTTCTACGGCGAGGACGAGCTCGTCATCGGCGCGCGCCTGCAAGTCGAGGACGCCGCGGAGACCACGACCGTGCGCGGCTATGGCCTGCGCGCCCGGCCGACCGGCACGTAGCCGTCCGCGCGCCGCTACTGGCCCCAGCACATTGCTGTCGAGCGCGATCGCGGTGGCGCCAGTGCCCAGGTTCTTCACCCGCGCAGCCCACACCTGGGTAGACTGGGGGCTCTAGATGAGCGGCGCCTACGACGAGGACCGCTGGGAACCGCTCGCGCGGCTGGTGGCAGGACGGCTCGAGCCTCCGCTCGGACTGCGGCCGATGCTGCGTCCGCGGCTGACCTGGGCGCAGGCCGGCGCGCCGATCGACTACATCTACCGGTGCAGCCTGCGCACGCGCCTCTCCAACACCCAGGTCCTGGCCGAGATCCTCGAGTACCAGGCGGCGCGGCACGGGCCGTGGCGCTGCGAGCTCCTGGTCGGGATCTTCGCGACCGGCACCGAGCACCTGCGCGCGCACGTCGCGCACGGCTACGCCTACCCGATCATGCGCACGCTGGGCGTGCAGGACGAACGCATCGGTGACGAGACCTTCGACGAGCACTTCGTCGTCAAGGCCAACGACGCCGCGCTGGTGTCGGCCTGGATCGACGCGCCGGCGCGCCAGGCGATGCTGGCCGCGGGCGAGTTTGCCTACGCCGTCGAGCGCAACTCGGTGCGCGTGGTCGGCTACGGCAGCGCCGACGAGCCGGAGCCGCTCGCCGCCGCGCTGCACGCCGCGGTGCTGCTGGCCACGCGCGCACGCCGCGTCGAGACCACCTGGCGCCAGCTCGCGCAAGAGCTGGGCGGCGCGTGCCGGCGCGACCTCGACGGCACCGAGCTGTCGGGCCGGCTGGTCATCGAGGTGCCGGTGGGCTCGGAGCAGGTCGAGGCCCGCGTGATGATCGGTGGCCTCGCCGGCGGCATGCACCGCCGCGGCGTGCAGACGCGGGTGAGCGCGCGGCGCGTGCTGCCGGTGACCGACACCTTCGCGGTGCACCGGCCGCGCCTGCCGCTGGGGCCGCTGCGCCAGCTCCGCGCCGTCGGGGACGCGGACGGTTTCGACTGGCGCGCGAACGACGCCGAGGCGCTCGCGGCGCGCATGACCGACGCGCGCCGCGCCGAGATCGCCGAGCTCGCGCCCGCCGCGGTCGTGGGCGATCCCGCGGCGGTCAGCGTGTGGCTCGATGGCATCGTCGAGGACGCCGCGCGACTCGCGCGCGCGGCGCGGCTCGCGCAGGACTTCGCCGACGAGCCGCCCGCGCCCACGCAGGGGCCGTACCGCTAGGCCAGCCGACGCTCCGGCCGCGCAGGCGGTACACTCGCGGCCATGTCTGCTCCGAGGATTCTCGCGGCGCTCGTCGCGCTCACGTTCGTCACGGGCACGGGTTGCACGTCTGGATCGAAGCCCACGTCGGCGCCGGTGGTGGCGGACGCAGCGCCCGGCAGCGCGTCCGGCACGTCCGGGACGTCCGCCGGCAAGACCATCCTGCTGTCGATCGTCGGCACGTCCGATCTCCACGGCAACGTGCTGTCGGCCGACGGCCGCGGCGGCGGGCTGGACGTGTTCGCCGGCTACCTCACCAACCTGCGCAAGGTACGGGCCAGGGACGGCGGCGGGGTCGTGCTGGTCGACGCGGGCGACATGTTCCAGGGCACGATCGAGTCGAACCTGGGCGAGGGCGCCATGGTCGTCGACGCGTACAACGCGCTCGGCTACACCGCGGTCGCGATCGGCAACCACGAGTTCGATTTCGGACCGGTCGGGGACAGCGCGACGCCCAAGGACAAGGGCGACGATCCGCGCGGCGCGCTCAAGGCGCGCGCGGCCGAGGCGAAGTTCCCGTTCCTGGCCGCCAACGTCGTCGACTCGGCCACCGGCGCGCCGGTCGCGTGGCCCAACGTGCGGCCGAGCGTGATCGTGGACGTCGCCGGCGTGAAGGTCGGCCTGATCGGCGTGACCACCGAGGCGACGCCGCGCACGACCATGGCGGCGAACTTCGCCGGGCTCGCGGTGACGCCGCTCGCCGACGCGATCGCGCGCGAGGCCAAGACGCTGCGCGAGCAGGGCGCGGTCGTGGTCGTCGCGATCGCGCACGCGGGCGGCAAGTGCGCCGAGTTCGATGATCCCCGGCAGATCTTCTCCTGCGATCTGACCGAGGAGATCATCGGCGTCGCGGCGGCGCTGCCGCCCGGGGTGGTCGATGTGATCGTGGCCGGGCACTCGCACCAGGGAATGGCGCACTTCGTGAGCAACATCCCGGTGATCCAGTCGTTCGCCAGCGGACGCTCGTTCGGGCGCGTCGATCTCACCCTCGATACCGGCGCCGGCAAGGTCGTCGGGATCAAGATCCACGAGCCCAAGAACATCGCGCCGGGTGACAGCTACGAGGGGCACCCGGTGGTCGCCGACGCCGCGATCGCCGCGGCCGCCGCCGACGATGCGGAGCGCGCGCGGGTGATCCGCGACGCGCCGCTCGGCGTCACCCTCGAGGACGAGCTGCAGCGCAGCCACGACAAGGAGTCGGAGGTCGGCGATCTATTCGCCGACATGATGCTCGCGGCGGTCCCCGGCGCCGACGTCGCGATCACCAACGGCGGCGGCCTGCGCGCCGACCTGCCCGCGGGCGCGCTCACCTACGGCCGGCTGTACACGGCGTATCCGTTCGACAACCGCTTCGCGCGCGTGCGTCTCACCGGAGGCGAGCTGCGCGCCATGGTCGTGGCCAACCTGGGCAAGTCGGGTGGCATCCTGTCAGTCGCCGGTGTGCGCGCGACCGTGACCTGCAAGGACAACGGCACGGTCGACGTGACGCTCACGCGCCGCTCGGGCAAGGTGATCAAGGACAACGACAAGCTGGTGGTCGTGACCAGCGACTTCCTCGCCACCGGCGGCGACAAGACCTTCACCGCGCTCGCGCCCGAGGCGATCGAGATCCTGGACACGCCGCTCATCCGCGACGGCATCGCGACGGCGCTGCGCAAGCGCGGCGGGAGCCTGCGTGGCCCCACCGTCTACGACCCGAAGCAGCCCCGGCTGGCGTTCAAGGGCATGCGACCGGTCAAGTGTCCGGTCAGGAACGGCCGCTGACGTCGCGGGCTGCGCAGGCCGCGAACGGCGCGAACGGCGCGCGCGCGTTCGTCGGTACGCTCGCGTTCGTCGGTGCGCTCGCCGCGTGCGCCCACGCCACGATGTCCCCGTCGCGTGGCCCGGCCGGCATGCAGGGGCCGGCGCTCGGCGCGCTCGCCAGCACTTCCATGCGCGTGCACCTGATCGACGTCGGCCAGGGTGCGGCGACGCTGATCGAGTTCCCGTGCGCGGCCGTCCTGGTCGACACCGGCGGCGAGGACAACGAAGACTTCCACGGCACCGTGCGGCTCGCGCAGTACCTGGACGCGTTCTTCGCGGGTCGGCCGGATCTCGACCGCACCCTGGCGCTCCTGGTCATCACGCACCCGCACATCGATCACACGCGCGGCGCGCGGATGGTGGTCGAGCGCTACCGCGTGAAGAACCTGGTCACCGACGGGTTCGCGCGCGCCGACCTGGGCGGCGTCGAGCAGACCGAGCTGCAGCGGCACGCGGCGCGCGCGAAGATCCCGTTCTTCGCCGCCACCGCGGCCCTGGTGCCCGCCGGCGGCCTCACCAGCGCGATCATCGATCCGGTCGTCTGCCCCGACGTCGACCCGCGCATCCAGGTGCTGTGGGGCTCGGTCACCGACGCCGAGGTGGAGTGGAGCCACTACTGGCTGGAGAACATGAACAACCAGAGCGTGGTGCTGCGCGTCGAGGTCGGCGCGTCGGCGCTGCTGATCTCGGGCGACCTGCAGATGCCCGGCATCCAGGCGCTGCTCGCCAAGCACGACGGCACCGACGCGCTCGACGTCGATGTGCTCGGGGTCTCGCACCACGGCGCCTGGAACGGCGTGAGCGCCGCGCTGCTCGCGGCGCTCACGCCCGAGATCGCGCTCATCGCCTGCGGCGATGCGCGCCGCGAGCTCGAGTGGACGGCGTGGGCCTATGGCCACCCGCGCCGCGGTGTCGTGGAGCTGCTCGTCCACGCGGTCACCGGCAAGCGCCCGCCCAAGCGTGTCCGCGTCGCCGAGGCGGTGAAGCGGTTCATCGTCATGCCGATCTACAAGGCCGTCTACGCGACCAGCTGGGACGGCGACGTCATCGTCGAGATGCGCGCGGACGGCTCGAACCGGGTGTGGACGGAGCACTAAATTTAGACCAGGCAGCGCGCGGCGGCCTGCTCGATCGCGAGGTCCGATGCCTCACTGGAGGCAGCCGACCAGCGCCCCGGGTGCGCTCTCCAGGCTGCCGTCCTCGCCGGCGAGCCGGAGCTCCGTGCCGCCGCCGCGCAGCGTCTGCCCGCCTCCCGGGGTAGCCGCGCCGGCACCCGCGCCCACGAGCAGCAGGACGAGCAGGGCGAGACGGCTCATTCGAGGCATCCGACCAGCTCGGCCTCGTAGCGGTCGTAGTCCTCCTTGCTGATGAGGCCGCCCTCGAGCGCACGGCGCAGCTTGGCGCGCTTCTCGCCGAACTCCTTGCGCGTGAGCTTGCCGTCGGGGCAGATCTGCGGGCGCACGATCACGACCTGGAGCGTCGTCTGCGCCAGGGAACGAGCGTCGTCATCGATCACCTGCAGCGTCATGGTCAGCTCCGAGTCGAGGCCGGCGTTGCGCGGGACGTCCACGGCCAGCGTGACGGAGGTCGACGCGTCGATGGCCAGGTCGAAGGGCGCGCTGTCGGTCGGGCCCGGGCGCCCCGTGATCGTGGCACGGAGCCGCAAGCCGCGGGCGGAGGCGCCCGCGTTGCGGACCGTGCAGGCCGCCTGCACGGTCTGGCCGGCGTCGACCTCTGTCTTGCCACCGTGGACGGCGCCGAGCTGACAGGTCAGCGCGAGGATCGCGACGTCCGCGGCAGGATGCACGCGGTAGCGCTTCGTCGTTTGCGCCGGGCCGAACCGATGGGCTTCGTCGAAGACGAGCACCACGGTCGCCTCCGACTCGTCGTTGTCGCGCGGCAAGTTGACCTTCACGCGCCGCGTCTTGGCCTTGCCGGGACCGACCTGGCCAAAGGAGAAGCGCAGGCCGTGCAAGGCCGGCACGTTGCTGCGGGTGGTGGCAGACAGCCGATAGGCGTCGCCCGCGCCGCGGTTGGTCACCGTGAGCACCAGCTCGGCGCTGGCACCGTTGCGTAACTCACTCGAGGCATGGAAATCGGTGACTTCGATCTGCGGCGGTTCGGTCACATTCACCACGGCGGTCTGGGTATCGGTGGCCTCGCCGATCAGGAACAACATGGTCGTGCGCTGGGACTCGTCGGGGTTCCAGAGGACCGGCCCCAAGGCGTCGGGCGACTCGAACCGCCAGGGAAGCTTCAGGGCGTCGCTGGCGCCCTGGGCGAGGGGATCGATGCCTGCGCCATCCCACGTGACCGCGAAGACGAGCGTCTCGAGGCGGCCTTCGGCAGGCGCGAGCGTCTGGCCCCAGGGCGAGGTCAGGCGCACCGATTCCAGGACCCGCCGCGGGATGGTCTCGCAGGGCAGGACCTCTCGCTTCACGTTGCCGTTCCAGTAGAGCGATCGGTGCTCCTGGGTGCACGCGGCAGGCACCAGACGGAGCTCGATCTCGCCGCTCTCGCGGACGACCACAACCTCACCAATGAGCCGGAGCTGGATCCGGCCCGCACGAAGGCTGCTGGGCTTGATGTTTCCCGTGCAAGCTGCCGAGCACACCAGGAGAACGGCGAGGGACGAGAGGCGGCCGGGGCGGGCGCCTATGGTTTGTGAGCTCAGTGGTGCGGCCATGGCAGCTACATCTTGGCGATCAACGCGGCTTGTATGCGGCCGTAGTCGTCACGGCCGATGTGGCCGGCTTCATAACATGCCTTGATGTGGCGCAACGCCTCGTTGACCTGGGCCTTCGTGGGCGCACTGGCCTGGTAGACCTGCGCGAAGCGGGCCCTTTGGCACTCTGAAGCCGCGAGGCCGGGCACCGGCGGCGCCGCGGCAGGAGGCGATGGCGCCAGGGCGTGCGCGGGTGCGCTCTTGGCCGCACGCGGTCGTGGGCCCGACGGGCGCCGAGGCGATGGCGCGGGCGCGGTGCCCGCGTCCACCGGCATGACTTCCACGACGGTCGGCAGGGCCGCCGCGTCGGCCGGCCCGGCCTGCACGGTGCTCGCCGCGTCGGGCGGGCCGCCGGCGACCACGTCGGCGTCGAGCGTGACGCGCGCCACGTCGTCGCGCATCAGGTCGCCGCCCGCGCCGCGCGGCATGATCGTCTCGGTCTCGGCCGTGCGGCCAGCGAGCACGACCCAGGCCGCGCCGACCGCCAGCGTCCCGATCACCGCCAGCGCCAGCGTGCGCTGGCGCGGCGCCAGCTGCGTGCGTTTCGAGGGCAGATCGCCCGCGACCGTCGGCGTACGTCCCAGCGCCGAAGACGACGCCTCGCCGGGGCGCGCTGCCGGCGCGCGGGTCTCGGTCAGGGTCGCGCCCAGCGCTGGTCCGGTGGGCGCGCTCGCCGCGATGACCGCGGGCGGGTCGACGGCGGCCGCGGCCGCGATGAGTGCCCAGGCCTCGCGGATGCTCGCCGGTCGATCCAGCGGCTCCTTGGCGAGGCAGCGCGCCAGCACCTGCGAGAGTCCCTCGCCCCAGCCCGGCGCCACCGTCGACAGGCGCACGGCGGGCTCGTGCACGGCCGCGTACAGCACCTGGTGCACCGTGGCGCCCTGGATGGGGTGCTTGCCCGACAGCGCGAAGAACACGGTCGCCGCGAACGAGTAGATGTCGGCGCGCGCGTCGACGTGCTTGGCGTCGCGCACCTGCTCGGGCGCCATGTACTGCGGCGTGCCCATGGCGTCACCGGTGCGCGATTCGCCCTCGTCCTCGTGCAGCAGCTTCGCAATGCCGAAGTCGAGCAGCTTCACGCCGATGATCTCGCCGCCCCGTTCGCGCACCATGACGTTGTGCGGCTTGAGGTCGCGGTGGATCACGCTCGCGTCGTGCGCCGCGGCCATCGCCTGGGTGAGCGACGGGAAGATGCGCAGGAAGCGTGCGTACGTGAGCGGCCCGTCGTCACGCACCAGGCGCGACAGCGAGCGGCCCTCGACCAGCTCCATCAGGTAAAACGGCTCCCCGGAGTCGAGCCGGCCCGCGTTCTCGACGGTGACGATGTCAGGGTGCCCGATCTCGCAGACGACGCGCGCCTCGCGCAGGAAGCGCTCGATGAGGTCCGGCTTGGCGGCGTGCTGTGACTGCAGGATCTTGATCGCGACCTCGCGGCCCAGGTCGACGTGGCGCGCGCGGTAGACCACGCCGAAGGCACCTTCGCCCAGCTTGCTGCCGATCACGTAGTTGAGCGCGGTCTTGCCCTCGAAAGGATCCACCGGGCACGAGGCTACTACGGCCGGCCCGGCGGCCGCGCCCTCTCGTGGCCTGACGCCGGGCGAGGGCCGGCTGACGGCGTGCCTCGCGCACGCTCGCCGCGGGCTATAATCCCAGGACACTTGGGGGAAACGCCGAACAGACCCGCGGGCGGGAAGGGCTCGGGCGGCGAGGACACCTTGCCGGCTACCCGCCTGGCTGCGGCCGTGGGTGCGGCCGACCTGGGCTCGGCAGAGACGGTGCAGACGCCGCGCTCGAACCGCCCGGGTAGCAAGGTTGCCTCGGGCGGCGCGCCCGGTGGTGACATCGCCCCCGGCGCGGGCGGCCACGAAGAGACGATCTCCGACCACTCGCACCCGCAGCTGCTCAGCCCGGGCGGCGGCGTCGACCAGGTCCGCGTCACCGCCGGCACGCTCCTGGGCAAGCGCTACCGCATCGGCGAGCACCTCGGCTCGGGCGGCATGGGCACCGTCTACGCGGCGCAGGATCTGCTCGTCGATCAGGCGGTGGCGCTCAAGTTCGTGCGCCCGTCGCTGGCCAGCGACCACCGCGAGCGCGAGCGGCTCCGCCACGAGGTGCGGCTGGCGCAGTCGGTCACGCACGTGAACGTCGCGCGCACCTACACGCTCGACGAGATCGACGGCCACCTGTTCATCGTCATGGAGCTCCTGCGCGGCCAGACGCTCTCGGCGCTGCTCAGGAACGGCGCGCTCGGCATCGAGGAGACGCTGCGCATCGCCGATGGCCTCTTGCAGGGCCTGTCGGCCGCGCACGTGCGCGGCATTCTGCACCGCGACATCAAGCCGGCGAACATCAAGATCGGCGAGGACGGCCGCGCCGTGATCATGGACTTCGGCATGGCGCGCACCAGCGAGAGCGCGCAGCCCGCGGTGCCCATGCCGATCGAGTACTCCAAGCTCAAGGTGCAGATCACGCACACCATGCTGGGCGGCACGCCCGGCTACATCGCGCCGGAGATCCTGCGCGGCCGGCGCGGCGACGTGCGCGCCGACCTGTACTCGTTCGGCGTCATGCTGTTCGAGATGCTGGTCGGGCGCGCGCCGTTCGCGTCGGCGACGCCGCTCGAGCTCCTGCTCAAGCACCTCGAGGACAAGCCGCCGCTCGTCGACGAGCTCCGCGCCGATGTGCCGCCCCACGTGGCGCAGATGGTCGCGCGCCTGCTCGCCAAGGAGCCCGACGAGCGGCCGCAATCCGCCGAGGCGGTGCGCCGCGACCTGCTGGGCATGGCGGGAGGCGACACGCCGAGCGGCGCGGGCGGAGCGCGGGCGACGCCCCGGATCACCGGCGATCCCGCGGCCGCGACCGGCCTGCCCACCGAGCCGAACGTGCCGACGCCACGCAGCACCGACCGCGTCGCCGCGGTGGCGCTCGACCCGCGCAGCCCGCCGCTGGCCAGCGACGTCTCGCCGCGCCCGCGCCGGCGCGCCGGCCTGTGGGTCGTCGGCGGGCTCGTCGTGGCCGGCGGCGCGGGCTTCGCGATCTGGCAGGGCACGGCCACGCCGCGCGCGAACCCGGTCGTCCCGGTCGTCCCGGTCGTCGCGCCACCCGATGCCGCGGTGCCTCGCGCGGTCGGCGCCCTGGTGCTGGACGCGGGCCCGGCCGGCGCCGTGCAGGCAGCCGACGCGGGCGTGACGTCCACGAAGCCGGGCAGCAAGCGTAAGAACCCGCGCGCTCCCACCGAGACGAGAGACCCGCGAGAACCGAAACCCAACGAACCCGCCAAGCCCGACGCGGCCGAGAAGCGCCGCCGTCAGCTCGAGCTGGAGGACTGATGCGCACCCTGACCCTGGCCACGCTGATCGCGGCTGCCGTGGCCCTCGCGTCGGCGAGGCCCTCGCTCGCGCGCGCCGACCAGGTCGCGCCCGGGCCCCACCCCGCCGACGTGCTGCTCGACGAGGGCACGCGCCTGTTCACCGAGGAGGCAGACTACGATACCGCGCTCCTGCGCTTCCAGGAGTCCTACCGCCAGCGGCCCGGCTGGAAGGCGCTGAACGGCATGGCGCTCGTCTATCAACAGCAGGGCAAGTACGTCGAAGCGATCGACGCGTACGAGCGCCTGCTCGCCGAGTTCGGCGCCACGCTCACCGATGGGCAGATGACCACCGTACGCCGCCGGCTCGGCGAGCTCGAGAAGCGCGTCGGCGTCGTGGTCGTGAAGATCGCGCAGGACGGCGCCCACGTGGCCATCGACGGGCGCGAGATCGGCCGCGGCCCCGCCGAGGTGCGCGTGCGTCTCCTGCCCGGGCCGCACACGCTGGTCGCCACGCTCGACGGGCACCAGACGCTGACTCGCCGCCTCGAGGTCGAGGCAGCGAAGCCTTTGCCGCTCGCGGTCCAGCTCGAGATCGAGAAGGTGAAGGTCGTCGTCGAGCAGCAGGCGGTCCGCTACGAGCGACCGTACCCGACCTGGGTGCCCTGGACGACGGTCGGCGGCGGCGTGGCGCTCGCGCTGGTCGGCGGCGCGCTGCACTACTCGGCGGCGCAGGACTTCGACGAGTTCGACGCGCTCGTCGAGGCGGCGGTCAGCTCGGGCCACGAAGCGGCCACCGTGGACCAGTCGGCGCGCGAGTCCGGCGAGCTGAAGCAGATCGCTGCGATCTCGCTGTATGCCGTCGGTGGCGCGGCGATCGCGACCGGTGTGGTGCTGCTGTTCTTCAATCGGCCGCAGCCGGTCGAGCCCGGCCCGCGAGCGCGCGTCATGTTCGGTGGGACGAGCGTCGGGGTCGCGGTCGACTTCTAGCGCGGACGCCGCTCCTGGCCGCCGACTCCGGAATCTTACTTTCGGGACGGTGTACAGGATCTTACTTTCGGTCCGAAAGTAAGAAAGTAAGATCCTGTACACCGTCCCCGCAATCTACGAGGGCGCGGGCGGCGCGGCGGAGCGGCTTGCCGGTCGGGCCGATGGGTAGCTCGGCCAGGGGCACGAAGAGGAAGGATTTCGGGATCTTGTAGCTAGCGATGCGTTCCTTCAGGAAGGCGCGGAGGTCGTCCTCGCCGGGAGCGGCGGCGCCCTCGCGCGTCGCGATCAGCGCGACCACGCGCTCGCCCCAGTCGACGTCGGCGACGCCGCAGACGACCACGCCGGCGACCGCGGGGTGCTCGGCGAGCGCGCGCTCGACCTCGGCCGGGTAGACGTTCACGCCGCCCGAGATCACCAGGTCGTGCTTGCGGTCGACCAGCGCGAGCCGGCCACGCTCGTCGAGCCGGCCGAGATCGCCCACCGACGCGAACGCATCCGGCGCGAGCGCTGTCTCGCCCAGGTAGCCCTGCATGAGCGCGGGCGAGCGCACGAACACCTCGCCGATCTCGCCCGCGGGCACCGGTGCGCCGGTCTCGGCGTGGCGCAGCTCGAGCTCGACCCCGGGCGGCGGCCGGCCCACGCAGCCGGGCGCCGCGCCGGCCTGCTCGGCGGGCGGCAGTACCGTGATCGTGCCGGTCTCCGACGACCCGTAGAACTCCCACAGCTTGCCCGGCCCGAGCCACTCGAGGAAGCGGCGGCGCGCCGTGGGCGAGAACGGCGCGCCCGCCACGATGCACGCCCGCACCGACGACCAGTCGGCGAGGGCGCGCTCGGCGTCGGGCAGCGCGAGCAGGCGCTCCACCTGCGTCGGCACCAGGAAGAACACGCTGGCGCGGTGGTGGGCGACCTCGTGCAGGAAGCCGCGCGCGTCGAAGCGCTCGAGCAGCACGGTGCGCGCGCCGGCGGCGCGGCAGGCGCGCAGGAAGATGCCCGGCGCCGAGTGCGCGAGTGGGCAGACGATCAGGTGGACGTCGGAGGCGACCAGCCCGTAGGTCACGCGCAGCTCGTCGGCGCGCGCGCGCTCCTGCGCGGCGGTGCGCACGCACGCCTTGGGTTGCCCGGTCGTGCCCGAGGTGAACAGGAGCGTGGCGCCGATCGCCTGCGGATCCTTGGCGCGCGCCGCGGTGACGCCCTCTCCGATGCGCGCGAGATCGTCGGTGAACCAGACCTCGGCGGTGTCGGGAATGGGCCGGTCGGGGCGGTCGGCGATGAGCAGCCGGGCGCCCGCGCGCGCCATCAGCTCGGCGACCTCGCGCGGGGCCAGGCGTGGGTTGAGCGGCACGAACAGCAGCTCGAGCGTCGTCGCGGCGTCGCGCAGCACGACGAACTCGGGGCCGTTGCCCGCGAGCACGGCGAGCGCGTCGCCGGCGGCCAGCCGCAGCGCGCGCAGCGAGCCGCCCGCTATGCGCGCTGCGCGCGTGATCGCCACCTCGTCGAGCACGTGCGCGGTCATGCGCGGCCCCGCTGCGCCTCGTCGAGCGCCCCGCCCAGCACGAGCGGCGCGAGCGCGGCCGGCGCGCCGTACTGCGCGCTGCCGGTCAGCACCCGCAGGTTGGGCAGGATCTGCGCCTGGCCGCTGCTGTGGGTGTGGCCGCAGACGACGAGCAGCTCGCGGTCCGGGTGCGCGAGCGCGGCCTCGCGCAGCGCTTCCCCGGCGGCCACGCCGGTGAACCACGGCATCCACTCGGGGTCGGAGAGGCCGCCCGCGTGCCAGCAGGCCTCGCGGAAGGGCGGCACATGCGTGACCACCAGCAGGCGCGGGAAGCGCGCGAGCGCCTCGGGCAGGACGCCGCGCAGGTACGCGGCGGCCTCGTCGCCGAACGCGCGCAGGCGGACGAGCCGCTCCTCACGGCTCAGCCCGCGCAGCTCCTCGATGAGGTCCCAGTCGTTCAGCGAGACGCGCGAATGCTCGAAATCGCCGGCGCGGCCGTCGCCCCAGCCGTCGTGGCCGACCAGCCCCCAGCCGCCACCCAGGTCGATCACGCCCGCGGCGGGCAGCCAGCGCAGCCACTTCGAGCGCCGCGTCAGCTCGGCCATGCGCGCGCGCACCTGGGGCACCGAGCCGCGGTAGAAGTCGTGGTTGCCGAGCACGAAGTAGATCGGCCGCTCGAGGTAGGTCTCGAGATCCTCGAGGTACTCCTCGACGTCAGGCGCCTCCGCGAGGTCGCCCGACAGCACGACACCGTCGGGTCCGGACGCCGCGAGCTCGGCCGCCAGCTGCGCGACCGTGGCCGGCGAGACGAAGTTCAGGTGGATGTCGGTGGCCCAGGCCAGCTGCGGCACAGGCGAGAGGATAGCGCGGCGGGGCCCGTCGGTGCGACGCGAGTGTCAGGCGCGGGCTACGAGCCGCCGGCGGTCGCCTGGATGCGGATGCCCAGCTTGCCCTTGTGCTTGTTGTCGGCCATGAGCTGGTGCGCCTCGGGGATCTTGTCGAACGGGAAGACCTCGTCGAGCACCGGCTTGATCTTGCCCTCGTGGACCAGGCGGTTGGCGCGCTCGGCCTCGTAGCCGTTGGCGAAGTGCGAGCCGATGATCGACTTCTGGCGCATCCATAGGTGACGCACGTCGAAGTTGAGGTCGAAGCCGCTGGTCGCGCCGCAGATCACGATGCGGCCGAAGCGCTTGGTGACCAGCACCGAGGTCGCGAAGGTCTCCTTGCCGACGTGCTCGAAGACGACCTCGGGGTCGCGGCCGCCCGACAGCCGGCGGATCTCCTGGCCGAACGCCTTGGTCGCCTCGAGGCCCTTGGTGAAGTCGTAGGCCTTGCGGTTGATGACGTAAGTGGCGCCGTACTCCTTGACCAGCGCCGCCTTCTCGTCGGAGCCGACCACGGCGATCGACTGCGCGCCCATGAGCCGGCACAGCTGCAGCGCGAACACGCCCAGGCCACCGGCGGCGCCCCACACGAGCACGAGCTCGCCCGGCTTCACCTGCGCGCGATCCACCAGCATGCGGTACGCGGTGAAGTAGGTGAGGCCGTACGAGGCCGCCTCTTCCCACGACAGGTGCGCGGGCTTGGACACGAGCTGCTGCGCCTGCACCTTGTGGAACTGCGCGAACGAGCCGTGGCTGGTCTCGTAGCCCCAGATCCGCTGGTTCTCGCAGGCGAGCGGGTCGTGGCCGTTGCACTCGGGGCACTGGCCGCAGCTCTGATTGCAGTGGGTGATCACGTGATCGCCGGGCTTCCAGCGCCGCACCTCGCTGCCCACCTTCCACACGATGCCCGACGAGTCGGAGCCGGCGACGTGGTAGGGCTCCTTGTGCATCTTGAAGACGCTCACCGGCCGGCCGCGCGCGGCCCAGACGCCGTTGAAGTTCACGCCCGCGGCCATGGTGAGCACGAGGACCTCGTGCGGACCCACCTCGGGCACGGGGACTTCCTCGATCTGCATGGCGGTGCCCGGCTCGCCCTCACGTTCCTTGCGGATCGTGCAGGCCTTCATGAGCTCGGGGAGAGCGCCGATGGTCGGGGGGACGACGCCTAGATCCAGCCGCTTCATGACTATTTGCCTCCGTGCGAGTGGCGCTCGACGAGCTCCACGAGCGTGCCGTTGGTTGCCTTGGGGTGGAGAAACGCGACCATGTGACCGCGCGCGCCGGGGCGCGGCGTCTTGTCGATGAGCGGGACGCCCGCGGCGTCGAGGCGGCGCAGCGCCTCGACGATGTCGGTGACCGCGACCGCCAGGTGGTGCAGGCCCTGGCCGCGCTTCTCGAGGAACTTGTCGAGGCCGGCGTTGCCGGCCATGGGCGCGATGATCTCGATCGCGGCGCCCTTGCCCTCGCCGGCGGGATCGTCGACGAACGCGGCCTCGGTTTGCTGCGCGGCGACCTTCTCGCGGTGCGCGAGCGGCAGGCCGAGCAGCTCGGTCCACAGGCCGATGCCGGCGTCCATGTCGGAGACGCAGACGGCGACGTGGTCGATGCCGATGACCAGGCCTTCGAGCAGGTTGCGTGCGGTCATGGGCTAGGCCGCCGACGCCGACGCGTGGCTCTCGGTGCGCGCGGGCGCGAACAGGCCGGCGCGTACGAGCTCGAGGATCACCTCGTTGGCGCGCGGCTCACCGGCGGTGGAGTAGTCGTAGATGCCCAGGCCCGTCTTCTTGCCGAGCTGGCCGTCCTGGACCAGGCGGCGCAGCAGTGAGGGCGGCTGGTAGCGCTGGTCGCCGAAGTCGGCGTAGAGCAGCTTCGACATGGCGTAGACGACGTCGAGGCCGATGAGGTCGGAGAGCGCGAGTGGGCCCATGGGGTGGCCGCAGCCGAGCTTCATGGCCAGGTCGATCTCCTCGGGTCGGGCCAGGCCCTGCTCGTAGGCGCTGATCGAGCCGATGAGATAGGGCACGAGCAGTCGGTTGACCACGAAGCCGGTCGAGTCGAGCACCGGCACCGCGGTCTTGCCCAGCCGGGCCACGAAGGCCTGCGCGCTGGCGATCACCCGCGGGTCGGTCTCGGTGAGGTGGGCGAGCTCGACCAGCTGCATCGCGGGCACCGGCGAGAAGAAGTGGAGACCAATCGTCCGGGTCGGCCGCGGCGAGCCGGCGGCAAGGTCGGCGATGCGCAGGGTCGAGGTGTTGGAGGCCATGAT
>JBKJOI010000763.1:0-5769 GCA_046595695.1 Haliangiales bacterium
AGCCGCAGCGTGACCGGCGCCGCGTCGCTGGCGCCCGCGCTGCCGGCGGCGCGCACGGCGTAACCGTCCATGGCCGCGCGCGGCCACGGCGGCAGCGGCGCGGGCGCGACGAAGTCCTCGCCGAGCACGCGGCCGCCCGCGTCGGCGAGCGCGACGGACTCGACACCGACCGGCGCGAACGACGCGAGCCGCGCGCGCGCCTCGTCCGCGGCGCAGGGAGACATCGGCGTGATTATGCTCCGCCCGCGGCGAGCCCGGTGTACCGGAGGATGGCGCGCTCGAGCAGGGAGTAGGGCACGAAGCGCTTGGCGAGCTCCTCGCCGTGCGCGTCCTTGCCGACCTGGTAGCGCAGCCGCGGCGACGCGGTGGTCGCGACGTGCGCGATCAGGCGCCCGACATCCTTCGGATCGGCGGTGCTGCGCGCGAGCATCTTGTTCACGAAGGCCTCGAGGCGCTTGGTCTGCGCGAAATAGGGCGAGGCGGGGTCGAAGGCGCGGCGCGCCACGCGCCGGTTCTTCTCGAAGATGTCGGTCTTGAAGCTGCCCGGCTCGACCAGCACCACGTGGACGCCGAAGGGCAGGAGCTCGAGCCGCAGCGACTCCGACAGCCCCTCGACCGCGAACTTGGACGCGCAGTACGACGACGTGCCCGGGTTGGCCAGCCGCCCCGAGATAGACGAGATGTTGATGATGCGACCGCTGCGGCGCGCGCGCATGTCGGGCACGACCGCCTTGGTCATGGCGACCAGCCCGAAGAAGTTGGTCTCGAACTGCTCGCGCAGCTCGTCCATGTCGACGTCCTCGAGGAAGCCGCCCAGGGCGATGCCGGCATTGTTCACGAGCACGTCGATGCGACCGGCGCGCGCGCGCACCTCGGCGACCGCGGCGGCGATGCTGTCCGCCCGGGTGACGTCGAGCGCGATGGTCTCGACGGTCACGCCGGCGGCGCGCGCGGCGTCGGCCAGCGCGCCCGCCTTGCCCACGTCGCGCATGGACGCGAACACGCGCAGCCCGCGCCGCGCGAGCTCCACGCTCGCGAGCAGGCCGAAGCCGCTCGACGCGCCGGTGATCACCACGACGCGCGCGTCGGCGGCGGGCGATCCATTCGTCTGCGGCCGGGTCATGTGGGCGGAACCTTAGCGGGGCTCATGCTAGCTTTCAACCCACGATGCGACGGCTGCGCAGGACCTGGACATTCCTTCTCGTGGTCTCCATCGCGGGTGCGCTGGGCGCGTGCGGCGGCGGCGGCAAGGGCGCCGACGAGCCGCTCGGCAAGAAGCAACACGTGGACGGCCCGCCGCCCGGCGGCGCGCCCGCCGCCGACGCCAAGCTCTCCGCCGCGGAGTGCACCGGGCTGTTCGAGCACATCGTCGCGCTGCTCGAGAAGGGCCTGCCGCCCGATCAGTGGGAGGCCGGCAAGCAGGACCTCGCGGCCGAGCGCGACAGGATGATCAAGGATTGCCAGGAGGGCGAGACCACGCGCGCCCAGTACGACTGCATGATGCGCGCAGCCGAGCTGAGCCAGATCCCGGATTGCGTGCCGCAGGGCAGCTGAGCCCGGCGTGGGGCCCGGCGCGGCGCCCACGCAGCGGAGGTCAAGCCCTCCGACCGGCCCTCCGCCCCATCAGATTCGGTCGCGTCGCATCGGGAACGTATCGTCCGTGGTACGTGGGTTGTCCGCGGCGCGCTCGACGTCGGCCTCGAGCGGGCCCGTGCCAGCGCTCTCGACGTCGGACCCGGCGCGCGAAGCACGGGCGTCAGGCGCGGACGTCGCCTCGGACGCGGCGGAGTCAGCATCCTGCTCGGTCGGCGCGGTCGAGGTCAGGCCCGGGCCGCTGTAGGCGGGCCGACGATCGTCGACCGCCTCGGCCGGCGCGCCGGCGTCGCCCCCTGCCTTGGCCGTCTTCGCCTTGGTCCTGGTCTTCGTCTTCGACATCTCGGCTCTCCTCCCCTTCGCTACCGGAAGGAAGCATCCGCTGTGCCGTCTTCGCGCACCCCACCAGCGGCACGCGGCCTGCAAAGGCAGCCTGGGACACGCCCGCGTCGAAACGACACGTGAGCCCGACCATGCGCCCCTCGAGGCAGACGCCCATGAACCCTGTCCCCGTCGACGTTCCCGTCGTCGTCATGGCGACTGCCGTGCTCGCTTTCGACACAACTCGTGTCGGGCTCGAACAGCGTCCGGGGTCCTAGCCGTGCGCTCCCGCCACGAAGCACGTGCGGTTTCGCCACAGTCGAGCGCCTGCGCTCGCGCAAAGGGGCTCCGCAGCGGCCGGGGGCACTGGCCAACTAGGAAGCGGTTTCCGGCGTCGCGCACGCGCCGCCGGTTCATGTGGTCCCGGACCACGATGTTCTTCCCCGAAGTCGGAACGACCGATGCGAAAGGAGCTGCGTATGACGATCAACGATCTGAAGATGGAGTTGAAGGATCTGCTGCCCGAGGGAACCTTCGAGCGGATGCTGGACTCGGTGGGGCTGGCGCTCAAGAGTCATGATGGCGCGATGTCCTCGCGCGGCCGCGGCGGCTTCGTACTGACCGGCGCGGGGCTGTTCCTCGCTGGCGCGCTGGTCGGCGGCGTCGCGGCGCTCCTGCTCGCGCCCAAGGCCGGCTCGGAGCTGCGATCCGACATCGGCGGCAAGATCGGCCGCATGCGCCACAAGGGCGACGAGGACAAGACCGCCGACACCGCGATCAAGAGCGGCAAGCCCGCCGCGACCGATCCGCTGTTCAGCGACGCCCTCGGCGGCTAAGGGAGTAGGCTCAGCTGCGTATGGTCTCCGAAGCACCTCCGCCCGCTCCCTGGGATGCTCGCAAGGTCGTCCAGATCACTCTTGCGGGGCTGGCGGTCGCTGCCGTCTTCCTCTTCCTCTACCGCTTTCGCGTCGTCATCCTGAGCGCCTTCGTGGGCGTGGTGGTCGCGGCGGCGGTGCGACCCCTGGTCTATGCGCTCGCCCGCAAGGGCCTGCGGCGTGAGCTGGGCGCCTTCCTCGCCTTCTTCTCCCTCTCCGCGATCACCCTGGGCGTGCTCGTGCTCGCCCTGCCCATCATCCTCGAACAGGCGACGGTGTTCGCGGAGCGCCTGCCCGCGCACTACGCCTCCCTGCGCGGCTGGCTGGGCGAGTCGTCGAGCCAGCTGGTGCGGCGCGGGGTCGCGTCCTTGCCGCGCGAGCTCGATCTCACCGGCGCCAGCGTGTCGCTGACCTTCGACCAGCTGCTGCTCTCGGTCGAGCAGGGCGCCGGCGCGCTGCTGATGGCGATGGCGGTGATGCTGTTCGCCTTCTACTGGACCATCGACGGCGAGCTGGGCGTGCAGATGCTCGCGCGCCTGGCGCCCCTCGACAAGCGCGACGACGCGCGCGCCTTCATCGCCGAGGCCGAGACGCGCCTGGGCGGCTATGTGCGCGCGCAGCTGTTCACCTGCCTGGCGGTCGGCGTGATGGCGTTCGTGTCGTACATGGTGATCGGCGTGCCCAACGCGCTGGTGTTCGCCATGCTCGCCGCGGTCATGGAGCTCGTGCCGGTGATCGGCCCGTCCCTGGGCGCGGCGCCGGCAGGCCTGGTCATGCTGGCCATCGACCCGGTGAGCGCGCTGTGGGTGATCGCGGCCACCATCGTCATCCAGATGGTGGAGAACTACGTCCTGTTCCCGCGCTTCATGGGCAAGTCGGCGGGCGTGCACCCGCTGGCGTGCCTGCTCGCGATCATCGCCTTCGGCGCGCTGCTCGGCGTGCTGGGCGTGCTCCTGGCCATCCCGCTCTCGGTCGTGCTCCAGCTGGTCTTCGAGCGCAACGTGCTGAAGTCCGAGGCCGGCGTCCTGGCGCCCACCGGCCGCGAGCGCGTCGACGTGCTGCGCTACGACGCGCGCCTGCTGCAGCGCGACGCGCACCGATTCGCCTGCGCCGATGACCACATCGAAGACGACGAGCTGCACGCGCTCGCCGAGGAGGTCGAGGCCATCGCCAGCGAGCTCGACCAGCTCTTGCCGCGCGAGGCCGCCGCCCGGCAGGCCGCCGCCGAGGAGGCCGCGTGAAGCGCACCTTGATCCTCACCGCGCTGGGCGTGACCACCGCCGCCGTGGGGCTCCTGTTCTGGGAGCTGCGGCCGGTCGTGCTGCTGTTCGCGCTCGCGCTGGCGATCGCGGCCGCGGTGCGCCCGGTCATCGACGCCCTGGTCGCGCGCGGCGTCTCGCGCGGGCTCGCGCTGCTGGGCGTCTACGGCCTCACGGTGAGCATCGCCGGCGCGGCCATCTACTTCCTGGGCGTCGAGCTGGTCGGAGAGCTGCGCCGGGGGGGCGATCAGCTCCTCGCCGCCTACGAGTCCCTGCGCGGCGAGTGGGTCGCCGACGCCGGCTGGCGCGGGCGGCTGTCCCAGGCCCTGCCCCCGACCGAAACCTTCACCCCGAACATCGGGCTGGGCGGCATCAGCACCGTCGCGGGCGGCGCCATGGACGCGACCATGGGCTTCCTGAACTTGCTCGGCTCGGTCGTGCTGGTGCTGGTGCTGGCGCTGTACTGGGACGCCTACCGGCGCGACACGCTGCGCTTCTGGCTGGGCCTGCTGCGCCCCGAGTGGCGCGGCGGCGTGCGCGATCTCTGGATCTCGACGCTGCGCAACGTCGGCGAGCGGATGCGCAGCGATCTGGGCCAGAGCCTCATCACCCTGGGGATCTGCTCGCTGGTCTTCCGCAGCATGGGCATGTCCTACTGGGTGCTGCCGTCGTGCGCGGTCGCGCTCGCGCGCCTGTTCCCGTTCGTCGGCGTACTCTTCGGCACCGCGGCGGCGGCGCTGGCGGGCGGGGTGGACGGACCGATCGTGGCCGCGCTCGCCGGCGCCGTCGCGCTGTGCGTGCATGTGGTGCTCGAGCACCTGGTGTCGCGGCGCATCCTGCACCGCAAGCCGTCCAACCCGGTGATCCTGATCCTCGCCGCCATGGTGCTCACCAGCGCCTTCGGCGTCGGCGGGCTCGTGCTCGCGCCGCTGGTGACCGCGGCGCTACAGCCCGTGCTCGAGAGCACGCTGTCGCTGCGCGCGACGGGTCGAACGCCCGCCCGCGACCTGGACGAGCTGTGCGGCCGTGTCGACGCGCTCAAGCAGCGCACCGAGGGCCGCGCGGCCTCGCCCGAGCTGGCGAACCTGATGACGCGCCTCGACACGCTGCTCGCCACGGTTCGCGCCGACCGCTGACCCGGCGCGCGCGCGCCGCCCGCGGCGCGCGCGCGGCCTCCACGCGCGTGGTCTCGGCGTGCGGCGCCGCCACATACGTGCGTTGGCGCACCGCGGCGGCAGCGCCAGAAAGCAGCTTCTACCGTCCTGCCAGCCACTTAGGGCCGGCACGGTAGATGCTACAGACAAGATCATGAGCACGCAGGAACGGCCGGGAAATTCGGGTTGGTTGGCGCTGGCGCTGGTGATGGCGACCGCGCTGCTGGCGCTGCTGGCGCTACTCGGCAAGCTGTCCATCGGGACCTCGCTGGGCCTGATGGCGGTGACCTTCGGGTCGTTCCTGCTCGGCATGGGCGCGCTGTTCAGCGATGAATCCGCCGACGAGTCGGGCGTCCAGCACCGCAACCCGTGAAAGGCGCGCCGTGAGCCTTCGCTGGCTCCGGCCTACACCGGCAAGACGCTGCGTCGCTTCGCGTAGCCCTGGGTGGTCTTCCCGGCCGTGAACGCGAACCGTCTCACCAGCTCGTCGCGCAGATCGTCGCCGGCGACCACCGCGTCGAGGTGCAGGTTGGCCGCGAGCTTGTACAGGTCGACGTCCTGCCGGTA